>NZ_JBALMS010000042.1:0-1587 GCF_036962205.1 Bacillus sp. JJ664
AAATAGATTCTCTTTTAGACTTTCGTTCTTACATCCTCATATCAATACATTAACTATTAAAAATAAAAAAAGGATTCTTTATCAATTCAATCCCAGTCGAATGGTACCTCGTAAATATATCTTCCCGATTCCATTCACCACTCACTACCATCTTCGTTCTTAATCCAGCTGAATCTAACGCGATATCTTCTTGTTTGGTGACAATCGCGGTAAAGTAATAGTTATATAAAATCTCAAAGATTTTATCTTCGGTTAGTTCGTTATTTGAAAGTAAAGTCTTAATTTCATTAAAATATATATTTTTACAAACAATATGTTCTATGATTAAGTTACTTTGATCATTATTTCTTAGTTGATTTAATGCATCATTCGTAATAAATGCAGCACGATTTTTCTTAGTAAACTTTTTTCCTTGTTCTCTTAATACATCATCAATTGCATCTGAAACTAGTCCCTCGATAAAAGTAGTGGAAAAAAACTTTTCCTTCCTTCTACCTTCTCTCATATTTGAAAAATAAAGCAAATCCTCCATAATGTACTTGCTGGCTTTCTGCAATGTTGTTTTTCTGTTCATCAAGTGTTAACTCCCTTTAAATGGTTTAATCTGTTAATTATACTTGATATTTATTTGAACTTGATTTACATAAAACAGAATGAGTGGATACAATACCTTCTTTATTTACTTTCATGCCATGTAAATAGCCACCATAAACTGCTCCACCATCTAAACAAATTTTCGTATTGCAAGTTGAAGTCCAGATATCAAATTTATTCTCTGTTTTATGAAGAATCGATGTAGGCGTATGACCGAAGATAAATGTTTTATTCGTTTCGTTATTACCGAAATGAAACTCATCACGAATCCAATAAAATTCTCGCTCACTCGTATTCTTCCAATCTGCTAGATTCAGATTCACACCAGCATGAACAAAAACGGAATTCTCCCACTCATAGTATAGTGGTCTACTTTCTAGAAACTCCAATTCAGCTTTAAACTGTACTTTCATTAATTGGGCAATTTCTTCAGCTTCTTTGTGATTTGTTATATCAGTTCCAAAGAATGAGTTGATTGTTTCATAGCCACCTTGACCGTAGTAGTAGTCTTTTTTGAATTCTGGTTGGTCTAGCCAGTCTAGTAGCATTCTTTCGTGGTTTCCTAGTAAAACGATTGCTCCGTGATCTTTTTGTAGTTGGATTGCTTTTTGGACTACGGCGTATGGTTGTGGGCCTCGGTCTACTAGGTCACCTAGAAGTACGAGTTGTTCTTTTTCTGGATTCCATTGGTTTAGTAGTTCGTTTAGTTCGTTGTAGCAGCCGTGGATGTCGCCGATTGTGAAGGTTGTTTTTTTATTCACATAAATACATTCCCTCCGTGACTATTATCGTTATACAATTTATTAAAGTTATTAATATTCAATAATATCTAATATTCACTATAGTATTCTACTAGCGCTGGAAGAGAGTTATTTTTTCTCAAAACATGTTTCGATAAAATTTTTTCATCGATTCTGCTACTTTATTTTTTCTCTAACTATTAAGCAAATCCTTTATGCCAAACTATTTTATTAAAGATTATAGAATAGAATG
>NZ_JBALMS010000043.1:0-7418 GCF_036962205.1 Bacillus sp. JJ664
AAATGATGGTCTTTATTTTCAACTTATTTAAAATCATAATCTTCTACTTTTAAATGTATATTCATTTCTGTTTTACACAGTTATAGGTACGATTCAACACATAACACTATATCAAATTTCTAACTAAAATTTAATTTCATTATGATCTTAAATTCATTAATGGACTTGATGAAATTGCCTTTTCTAGCAACTCTTTATCATTCATACTTTGTAAGTACCTTTGTGTAACCGAAATTTCCGAATGCCCTAATAACCTAGACAAGGAATATACATCCATATTCCCATTAATTAAAGATTGAACTGCATAGAAATGTCTAAATGTATGTGGAGAAACCCTCTTACCTTCTACGCCCGCTCTTTTCCCAGCTTCTTTAATAATATTGTGAATAGCTACATGGGACATATCTCCACCCGTATAAGATAAGAAATAATTATCTTTTGCATTTTTGTCTTGAAAATATTGTTTCTTCATTCTTTCATACTTTATCAAAATTCTCTTTAAAGCTGGACTTACAAAAACAATTCTTTCTTTATTACCTTTACCATTTACAAGAATAGATGATTCTTTTACATTTACAGATTTCAAACCACGTATTTCCATCGCTCTTAAACCACAATCAGCCAACATCGCAATAATTGTTTTATTTCTTGCTTCTAAATAGTTTTTATACGTGAATGCTTCTACCATCGCTTGCACTTCTTCAATTGTGAAACCTTTTAAAACTTTTTGGGGAACTCTAGGTAAATCAACTTTTGAAGCAATATTCTTTTCTATATACTCTTCTTTAACACACCAAGAATAAAATGCGCTTATTAATTTAAACATTGCTACAATGCTTTGAGGTTGTAATCCACTTTGAGTTTTTACTCTTGCATAAGTCCTAAGTTCAAGTAAGGTAATTTGTTCAAATTCGATAATACCTCTTTCTTCTTTCAGATAAATTCTGAGATGCTTTAGTTCCTGTCTTTTATTAATCATTGTCTTTTTTGTAAATCCCATTGCTTGGCAATAATAAAAATATTCTTCTAACACATCTTCTAATAACACAAAAAACCACTCTCCTTTGGTTAAGTTTCCAATAGAAAAGTGGTTTCGGATTTGTTTAATATTGTATGAAGTAAAAGATTACACATTCTTGATGAAGGATTCACTCTAGAGTGAATTTCATAAATGATATGCCATTCATTTAATTCATAACAATCAATAAACCTTTATATATCAAGGGTTTACTAATTACTTTTGGTTGTTCATAGCCTTCATCATTTGATTAATTTTCTTTTGTGAAGGTTTTTGACCCATTTGTGCCATCATAACTTTTAACATTTGTTCATTGATTGGTGGATTTTTCTTTAAATAGTTCATTGTATATTGACGAGCTATGAAAAATCCAATCGCTACACCAGCAACTAATGCTAGTACTCCGACTAGAATATATAACCACATATTTATTGCTTCCTCCTTAAAATCATCTAGAACAATTTTACTAAAACAAACCTATTAATACAAGAGCATTATGCATTTTTATCTTATTAAATATACTTTTGGTATGCAATTGGTCGTAGCCAACCAAATCTTTCATCCTTAACATCAATTGCAAGAAACGTAGAGCGAAATTTCCTTAAGAGTTCAAAGAAGATCGTTTCAGCATCTAAGCTGCCATTTGCATACAAAATTAATTCACCTGGATTCATTTTTAGCTGCGCTTTCGCACCATCAGCTAGTTCTAGAAGATACTCTCCGGTTTCTTCATGAAAGTAGATTTGATAAGGATTATTTTTGCGAATAAATGTGTGTAGCTCAAATAAAGGTATTGGATCTGTAATATATTGTAATTGTTTTTCAATTATTTTTCTCAATTCTTTTGACGAGTAGTAATATTCGTTCACTAGTTGATATATTTTATGCTCTCTTCCATAAAATTCTATAGAAAGTGGTTCACTTATTAAATAAATTTTATATTCTCGCATAACTTGTCCACTCCTAACAACTATCTGTAAGGAAATTATATAGAATTCCACCTAAAATATTTGTCTTTTTAAGGAATAGAAAATCAACTAGTTTTGTCGAATATTATTTTTTCGTTTACATTTTTAATTTATTTGACCTATTAGCCTAAAACTTTTTTAGCAGCTTCAACAACGTGATCTACAGTGAAGCCAAATTTCTCCATTAATAATCCACCTGGAGCTGAAGCACCGAATGTATCGATTGCAAGTACTTCTCCTTCGAATCCAACATATTTATGCCATCCGAATGAAGAACCCATTTCAACAGCAACACGTTTCGTAACTTCTTTTGGAAGAACTGATTGCTTATATTCTTCAGATTGCTTTTCAAATAAATCCATTGAAGGCATTGATACAACTGAAGCTGAAATTCCTTGAGCCGCTAATTTTTCTTGTGCACCTACTGCTAATTGAACTTCACTACCAGCACCAATTAGAATAATATCTACTTTATCTTGTTTAGCAGGTGAAACTACATAAGCACCTTTAGATACTTTTTCGTACACATCAGATGTCGTACCTTCTAAAACAGGTAAATCTTGACGAGATAGAACTAACATAGTTGGTGAATCTTTTGCCTCAACAGCAATTTTCCACGCTGCTGAACTTTCGTTTCCATCTGCTGGACGAATGACATTAATGTTTGGCATTGATCTAAATGAAGCTAATTGCTCTACTGGCTCATGAGTTGGACCATCTTCACCAACAGCAATACTGTCATGAGTAAATACATAAGTTACAGGTAAGTTCATTAAAGCAGCAAGACGAATTGCTGGTTTTAAGTAATCAGAGAATACAAAGAAAGTAGCACCAAATACATTTAGTCCACCATGAAGTGCCATTCCGTTTAATGCTGCTCCCATTGCAAATTCACGTACACCAAACCAAATATTACGTCCATCATAGCTTTCTCTAGTAAAGTCACCTTTACCGTTCATATATGTTTTGTTAGAACCAGCTAAGTCAGCAGAACCACCAAAGAAGCTTGGTAATACGTTTGCGATTGCATTGATTGCTTCACCAGATGAAGAACGAGTCGCTATTTTCTTACCTAATTCATATTTAGGAAGTGCGTCTTCTAAATTAGTTGAAGTATTACCTTCAATTGCATTTTTTAATTGAGCTGCAAGTTCTGGATATTTTTCTTCGTATTTAGCAAAAGTTGCGTTCCATTCTGCTTCTTTTTTCGCACCAGCTTCAACTATTACATTATTAAAGTGAGCATAAACCTCTTCTGGCACATGGAATGCATTTTCATATCCCCATGCATAAGCTTGCTTTGTTAAAAGTGTTTCTTCTTTACCTAGTGGCTCACCGTGAGATTTAGATTTACCCGATTTATTAGGAGAACCATAACCGATCGTCGTTTTAACTTCAATTAAAGTTGGACGAGATAATTCTTGCTGTGCTTTTTTAACAGCAGCATTAATTTCATCTAAATTGTTTCCATCTTCTACACGAATCACTTGCCAGCCATATGCTTTATAACGATCTTCCACACTTTCAGAGAAAGAGCGATTTAATTCGCCATCTAAAGAAATATCGTTTGAATCGTAAAGAACGACTAATCTTCCTAATCCTAAGTGACCAGCTAATGAAGCTGCTTCAGCTGAAACACCTTCCATTAAATCTCCATCACCACAAATTGTATATGTAAAATGATCTACAACATTTAAATCTTCTTTATTATAAGTACCTGCTAAATGACGTTCTGCTAATGCAATACCAACTGCCATTGAAATACCTTGTCCTAATGGTCCAGTTGTTGCTTCTACACCATGAGTATGTCCAAATTCTGGATGACCTGGCGTGTTACTACCCCACTGGCGGAAGTTTTTAATATCTTCGATTGAAACTTCATAACCTGATAAATGAAGCATGCTATATAGTAACATTGAACCGTGACCTGCTGATAACACAAATCGGTCTCTGTTAAACCATTTTGCATTTTTTGGATTGTGATTCATAAACTTTGCAAATAATGCATATGCCATTGGTGCTGCACCCATAGGCATTCCAGGGTGACCTGAGTTTGATTTTTCGATCGCATCAATTGATAAAGTACGAATCGTATTAATTGCTAATTGTTCAATATTAGTAGACATAAATTTCGCTCCTTTAGCTTATTCATAAATATTATCATATAGTTTCGTATGATTTATTACAATAACTATCATTTAGTTTTAACAATTTTTAGAACTTCTTGTCATAAAATAGAAAAAAAGCAGAAATAAATATTTCCGCTTAGTGTAAATTTCTTTTTCGAATTGCTTTTGCAATTTTTAACTTTGCAGGTGTAATATCGTTACCTTTCTCATCTACTATTTTAATAGAAGTTAATTCATCTACCATACGAGAACGAAAATCAGCTAAATATTCTTTTCTTAATTTTTCTTGCTCTATTTTTTCATCCGGAGTTAATCCTCCAGCTTTAGATTTTTTTGATAATTCATTGATCCTATTTAAAGTTTTAGGTGAAACCATCTTACCTTCTCCTCTCATTGAATGATACGATTCAATTATCATATATTACATTAAAATTGCTTAGCTTTCAATCTTTGAGATTTCACCAATGTACTCATTATATCTTCTATTAACCGTTGCTTTAGAAACATCATAACCAAATCCTCTTAAAGTAGCTGCAATTTCCTCAAATGTTAAATTATTTTGACGTAAACGAACGATTTCAGTAATTGGCAATTCTTTTTTCTCTCGTCCACCACCATTTACACTACCCTCTAGGTTTCTTTCAGGTTTATAACCATTTTCAACAGCTTTTCTCATCCCTCTTTTAATTTTCATATTATGTATTTTTCTTTGATATTCTTCCACTATACTTAAAATTTCAAGAACCATTTCATCACTTTCACTTAATAGAAATTCGCCATTTTGAGATGATGTAAAAAGTTTAATCCCCTCTTTTTTTAAGAAATGTAAAATGGCTATTCTAGCATGCCCACGACCAAGGCGAGTTTCATCTTGAATTAATAAAGCTTCTACTTTATTTTCTTTAATGGATTCAAATAATTCTATTAAACCATCTCTTTCAACGACATAACCGCTTGCTTGTTCGCTTATTGTTTTAAGAATACACATTCCCATCCGCTCACTTAGTTCAGACAGCTCAACTACTTGTCTTTGCAGTGATGTTTCTTGTGAATCCTTAGTTGTACTTACTCTTGCATAGATAATTGCATTCATTAGTTGATCCCCCATACGAACATGAAAACTACTTTTTGAAAAAAACGAACTAACGTTTGTATATATTATCCTATCATGATATAATTAAAAAAATAAAGAGGAACGTATTATCTACTTTACAGGTAAGGGGGAAATTTACGTGAATAAGTTATCTAAAAGACAAGCAGAAATTCTAGCGTATATTAAGGATGAAGTAAAAGTTAAAGGTTATCCGCCTTCAGTTCGAGAAATTGCTGAAGCTGTTGGACTAGCTTCTAGTTCTACTGTTCATGGCCATTTAGAAAGATTAGAACAAAAGGGATTTATTCGCCGAGATCCAACTAAGCCACGTGCTATTGAAATTCTTGGAGACAGTAGCCCAGTTGTAAATGAAGCTCAAGCTGTTTACAGTGAAATATACAGAGACATCATGAATATTCCTGTGATTGGGAAAGTTACTGCCGGTATCCCTATTACAGCAGTAGAGAATGTTGAAGAATATTTTCCTTTACCAACTAGTGTAGCACCTGCAAATGAACAAGTCTTTATGCTTCGTGTTGAAGGTGACAGTATGATGAATGCAGGAATTTTAAATGGTGATCTAGTAATTGTAAAAAAACAATTTACAGCTGAAAATGGAGAAATTGTTGTAGCTATGACTGAAGATAGCGAGGCAACCGTTAAACGCTTCTATAAAGAAAGTGATCATTTCAGACTACAACCAGAAAACGACGCTCTACTTCCTATTTTACTAAAGCAAGTTTCTATTTTAGGTAAAGTTATTGGCGTATACCGTACATATCATTAATGAATTTTGAGGCAATGACATAATCTGTGATTGCCTCTTTATTATCTTTACATAATTCATATAGGCACTTTTCTAAAAGACTGTTTCTTCTTGGATTTTAAAGACAAAAGTTGATTACATCGTTAAAAAAAAAACTGCCTTCACATAAAATCAAATTATTCATAGTAAGGGGTTAATAATGAGTAAGTTTGAATGGAGAAAACATTTAAAAGAAGTTTATCTACCTAAAAATAATCCTGTAGTTATTGATTTACCAGCAATGAAATATTTCACAATTAACGGAACAGGTAATCCGAATTCTGAACAATTCACAGAGTGTATTGAAGCTTTGTATTCATTATCTTATGCCGTTAGAATGATGCCCAAAAAAGGTATTACGCCCAATGGTTATTATGAATATACAGTATTTCCATTAGAAGGATTCTGGGATTTAGATGAAGAAGGAAGAAAATTGGATTATTTAAATAAAGACCATCTCGTTTACAAATTGATGATCCGACAACCCGATTTTGTAACAGAAGAAGTTTTTGAGATTGCAGTTAATAGTGTCAAAGAAAAAAAGAGCCAACTTGATATAGATAAAATAGGTTTTCAAACAATAACAGAAGGTCTATGTGTCCAAGCTATGCATAATGGAAGTTATGATCTTGAACCGGTAACTTTTGCTTTAATGGAACACTTTTGTTCTCAAAACAACTTAGAAAGACTTGAAAAAACACATAAAGAAATCTATATTTCTGACGCTCGAAAAACGCCTCCTGAAAAACTGAAAACAGTCTTAAGGTTTAACGTAAAGAAACTTTAAACAACATCAAAAAAATAAGAGCTTGGCGATCCAGGCTCTTTGTTTTGATTTTCAATTGTTATAATTTACTTTTAACTTCCCTTACTAATACTCCTTTTTGGATACATTTTTTTCTAAGTCTTCCCTGAAAGCTACTGCTAAATAATTATCAATAATACTTCTGGTAATTGGTGATTGAAACACCTGACTATTATATGCACCATCTTTATATTCAATTAGATCAATCGTTTTTTCTATATTCTCATTCGAAATTTCATCATAATATTTAACAAGAACTTCAATTAATGGTTCATCAATTTTAATTTCCAACTCTCTATTGAAAAATACTACTTTTGTATTCGCAAATTCATCAATCATTATATCTAACTCACCATTAGCTGCTTCTATTTCTTTTTTTAAAGACTCTTTCAAATCAGTAAAATATGATTCAAATTTATTACAAAGTTTACCATAGGCATGATTCTCTGAAACTGTCTCTTTATAAATTTCTTTTGTTTTTAAAATGAATTCCTTTTTAAAATCCATAACCTAGCCCTCTCCTCCCCAAATATGATTGGAGTTTTTATACATTCTATTCATTTCACATAGATTAATAGAATAAAAGCCATGAAACTTTTC
>NZ_JBALMS010000044.1:0-328 GCF_036962205.1 Bacillus sp. JJ664
TTTTATTTACTAAAGTAATTTCTGCCTCATTTGCAGATAATGTTTTTTGAAGTCGAGTTGCAGTAATAATACCACCGTACCCAGCTCCAAGGATTACAATCTTAGGCTTATTCATGATACTAACCATCCTTTTAATTATATTAAGTACTTTCCTACTGTTACCTAAACGAGATAACTTAGTACAATAGTGAGCAAACTTTTCTATGCGACATAACTTAGTACATTAGTGAGCAAACTATTCTATAGGGAAATTTGTCAAATTATTTCGTAATAATTGTCACAAAATGTTAACAATTAGCCTATTACAATATTAAAGTTTTTTCTTAAA
>NZ_JBALMS010000044.1:442-6354 GCF_036962205.1 Bacillus sp. JJ664
ATTATTTAGAAAATTTACTTTCGAATACGTATTTTTAAAATTTACATTTGAAAAAATTCTATACCATTTTTATTCGCTTTTTTTCTTATATCTCTATAAAATATGATATTATTCTATAGAAGACATGAGTTAATGCATATATACACAAGGGGGATATTCCGTTTATGAAAGACGAAAAAGTATATGATATTACAATTATTGGTGGAGGACCAATTGGTTTATTCACTGCTTTTTATGGTGGAATGAGACAAGCTAGTGTAAAAATCATTGAAAGCTTACCACAGCTAGGTGGGCAATTATCAGCACTTTACCCTGAAAAATATATTTATGATGTTGCAGGTTTTCCAAAAGTACGTGCTCAAGAATTAATCGATAACTTAAAAGAGCAAATGAAAAAATTTGAACCAACTGTTTGTTTAGAGCAATCTGTACAACAAATTACTAAAAACGATGACGGCGTATTTCATTTAGTTTGTAATGATGGCTTTGAACATTATTCAAAAGCAATTATCATTACTGCTGGAAATGGTGCGTTCCAACCTCGTAAGTTAGAAATTCCTGGTTCTGAACGATTTGAAAAAGCAAACTTACATTACTTCGTAGATGATATGAATAAATTTGCTGGCAAACGTGTAGTTGTATTTGGCGGTGGTGACTCTGCAGTAGACTGGTCATTAATGCTAGAACCTATTGCAGAAAAAGTAACACTAATTCACCGTCGTGATAAATTTAGAGCACATGAACACAGCGTAGAAAACTTAATGAACTCAAAAGTTGAAGTAAAAACTCCATGGGTTCCTGTTGAAATCATTGGAACTGATCGAATTGAAAAAGTAGTTCTTCAAAATGCAAAAACTGAAGAGCGCGAAGAAATCGAAATCGACGACGTAATTGTAAACTACGGTTTCGTATCTTCATTGGGTCCAATTAAAGATTGGGGCTTAACAATCGAAAAAAATAATATCGTTGTTAATTCTCGTATGGAAACAAATATTCAAGGTATTTATGCTGCTGGCGACATTTGTACTTATGATGGAAAAGTAAAACTAATTGCATCTGGATTCGGTGAAGCTCCTACGGCGATCAATAATGCAAAAGCATATATTGATCCAAGTGCAAAATTACAACCAGGTCATAGCTCATCAATGTTCTAAAATAGAGTACTCCAGACTGTCCATACAATGGGCAGTCTTTTTTTCTCTTGTATGTGATGTACTGAACATATGATAACATACTTAGTGAAAAACTTCACAACAAAATGTAAAGTAAAATAATTGATTACACTATATAATAGTATCAATTTTAAAAAATGATTCGTTATTTTAACTATATTTTGTAAAATTATTAACAAACATTTTAGAACCCTAAAACTAATTTTAAAAAAACCTTCTTAAAGTAGTTGTTACACAAACTAATAAGAAGGTTTTTATCTATTAACAATCTTCAGGCGTACCCGCATTCGTAGCAGTTCTAAAGCTTGAACCACATCCACATGATGCAATCGCGTTTGGATTTTCAATTGTAAATCCGCCACCAAGTAAAGATTCTTTAAAATCAATTACAACACCCTTTAAAATTGGTGCACTTTCATTATCGATTAGAAATTTGATATTTTGGAATTCTAGTTCAGTGTCATTTTCATTTTTTTCAGGATCGAATCCTAGACCATATGAAAGTCCAGAACATCCGCCACCTTTTACACCTAAACGTACATAAACGTTTTGATCTTCTTCATTTTCAATCATTTCTTTGATTTTTAATCCTGCTTGTTCAGTCACTGTAATCATATAAATTCACTCCTCTTTATAAATAATATATGCCTTCTGTTATTGTAACAGCCGGGCCTTTCATCCATACATCTCCATCGGAGGACCAAGTAATTTGTAAATCCCCACCTTGCAAGTGAACAGTAATTGGCTCGTCTCTATTATATTTACCTTCTTGTATCATTGCTACTGCAGCCGCGCATGCCCCTGTTCCACATGCTTGGGTAACGCCAGATCCACGTTCCCATACTACAAAATTGATTTCATTATGAGGTAAACATTCGATAAATTCAACATTTACGCTTTCAGGAAAGAATTCATGCTTCTCTACATATGGACCAAGCGTAGTTAGCGGTGCATTTTTAATATCACTGACTTCAAATACTGCGTGTGGGTTTCCCATCGAAACACCAATGAATGAGTGAAGTTCATCTTCAAATAAAATTTGATCTCTTGCAAATGCCTGTTCCTCTCCGCTAATAGGAATTAAGGAGCGTTGGAATATTGGTTCTCCCATATTAATAGTAACCAGACTTACAACATCATTTTCAAGATGCACAATAGCCTTTACTACATTGCTAATCGTCTCGATCTTAAAATTAGTATCCTTCACTAAACCATGTTCAAAAGCATATTTAGCAACACATCTTAAACCATTTCCACAATTTTTTGCTTCAGAGCCGTCATTGTTAAATACTCTCATTTTCACATCTGCTACATCAGACGGGCAAATTAAAATCATCCCATCACTACCGATACCTGTATGAATATTTGAAACGCTAATAGCGATCGAAGAAAGATTTTCTTCCTTCAATTTTTCTTCAAACATATTTACATATATATAATTATTACCTAATCCATGCATTTTTGTATAACGAAAAGAATTCATTTTCATGACTCCTTACTATTTTTAATAATATAAGTATAAATTTTTAATGAACTGAGCACAATAAGAACATCCCCCGTTTCTCGATATAGAAACATTTTTTGAGCGATCACAATACTGTGACTGCTCATTTTTTTTGGCTGTTTTTATTCATTCACTCGTAAGTACCTCTAATACAACTACAATATAACAATACTCTGTATCTATTTATCCTATTGTAAGCCATAAATTTGTTGATTGCTCATGACACTACGACTGATGACACAATACATCACCTTTTATGATTGAACATACTATTTTATGTTTTAACAATTCAATGTCAATAAGTTTACATTCGTGACTTTCGAATTATTTTATTATATTTCGTTTATAAAATAAACATTCTAACGACTCACTGCCGATATAGAATATATAGGATATATATAACATTTAAATCAGTTGAAAATGGAGCTAAGTGAAATTATGACTATTACACCGACTTTTTCCCGTACTTTGAAATGCCCATGTTGTTCGAATTCTTTTTCTACTGTCAACGTTAGAATTTCATACCCAAAAACTATCGAAGTAAGCACTGATTTCTGTGTAACGTATCAAGATGAAGTCAATTCTCCATATTTATATTACGTAAACGTTTGTAACTTATGTGGATACGCCTTTACAAAGAACAGTAGTCCAATCTCCTCAACTTCTAAAGTAATCATTCAAAAGGAAGTTTCTGAAAAGTGGCGACCTCGTTGCTTTGGAGTTATCAGAACGATTGAGGATGCGATTACTTGCTATAAGCTAGCTATCTATTGCTCTTTACTAAAAAATGAAAAAAATTATATTTTAGCTGGCTTATTATTAAGAGTTAGCTGGTTATATCGTAAAATGAACAACCAAGTTGAAGAAGAAAGATTTATGTTACAAGCAGTTGAAGCCTATAAAAAAAGCTATGACATAGCAGACTATGTTGGAACTGAAATGTCTGAAATTAGAGTTTTATTCTTAATAGGAGAGCTTTCGAGGAGATGTAAACTATATGAAGAAGCAATTAGTCATTTCTCAAAAATTGTAGCTCATTCAAATGCTCAACTAGAAAAAGGCATTGTAGAAAAAGCGCGTCAACAATGGCAAGTCGCGAGAGAAGAAGCGAAGGCAATTTAAGTCATCATAAAGTCTGTCTGAATATCTAATTTTTATACTTTGTCTATTTAATGATACCTCCTATTTAAAGGAGGTATCATTTCTGACTATCTAATTTTTATTTATGTAACCTTTAACGAATAGTTATTCTCAAAATACAGTTCCAGTCTTAGTGATATTGATTTTTACTTTTGGTTCGAACTGAACATTTTTATAATCTTTTTCCCAATCTAATTTCTTCCATATGTCAGGATGAGAACTAGCCAACTTCCTTCCTATTCCGAACGCATCACAGTTTGCTTCCAAAAGAATCTTTGTAATTTCTTTTGCCTCTTTCGTAAGTAGTGTAGCTATATCTTTGTTTAAAGCATTAACATTGGTTTTTTCTTTAAAATTATTTGAATAACTAACTAGATTGACATCTATTTCCAAATTTATTTTACAGGTTATTTTCCGATGAGTTTTGTCAATTACTAAGTCCATCTTCCTATTTTCATCCATCACTCTAAGGGCAGTTGATCTATTACGCTTTAAATTCACTGCAATAAGTCCCTCTTTTTGTAAACCGTCGCTTAATAATAGTAGTAAAGTGCTTTTCTCTTTCTGTATGCTATATCCAGTATATTTATCATTATGAAAAAGATAGACCCCACCGATGGCCACTCGATCTTTTTCAACCTTTTCTACATAAGGTAGAATTAAATCCTCCCCAGAGTCTACAATTTGAGACCAAGCTGAAAAGACAGTTTCTTTTGGGATATTTGTTAATGACTCTGATGATTTCAAGGCTTTCAATATTTCAAATGCAATTGGACTTTTTTGAGGGTTTACAGATAGAATGTCAGCCGCACTTCCTTTGGTCATAACAACCCTAGATGAGACATACGCATCTTTAGGGCGATAAAAGATTTCCAAAAATGGATGTATACCTTGCTTTCCCAGCTCTTCTCCAATCAGTATGATATGAGCTTTACTTACATCAATTTTTCCAGGCATTTTAAAATTAATTTCAGGACCAACTTCTGATGAATATTGACTTTTCGTTTCAATCAATTCATCTTTTAGCTCAAATTGCCCTCCACCTTTACTTTCAATATTTAAAATTCTTGCAGCACCTAATAACTCACTTTTATCAGATAAGTCGAAACTAACACCATTGATAAGCGTTTTATTTACAAGAAGACTTTGATCCCAACAACCCGATAAGAATATTAATATGACACAAAGATATATTAAAAGAATCTTTTTCAAGTATTTTCACTCCTTTTCAATGTTTTTATAAATAATGTCAAAGTAAGGAGTAAAATTGGCAAAATAAAAACCACAAAATAACTTAAATAAGTAACGTACGTGCTAAATTTTGTAATCATATTTTCATCAAATGGATAGATCGAAATAAGGTAGATGATGATCGAGTTTACTAAAACAGTTTTCTTATAAGACTTCTCCTTACTGATACTTTTACTAGCAAAAAATAAGTAAGCGATAATGGAAGTCGTCATTGGAACAATCCAACTTGATATGAAAATTAAATCAATTCTGTCTATCATTTCATATGATAGAACTTTAAATAAATACAATACAGGTTCCCGTACTTGTTTTAACTGATTGGGACTAAAACTGATGAGACAAAGAAATAAGAAGTAAGTGTATAATGCTGTGACAGTCAGATTCGCTAATGATACTGATTTTAGCACTCCTTTTTCTTTGTTAAGAATAAAAGGATAAATTAATAACATACCTTCAAAACCTAGCATAGAAATAATTGACTTATTACTACCCATCAATATATTTTTCATACCGGAGTTCCCAATCGGCAAAATGTTCTGGAACTCTTTTTCCAAACCGTAAGTTAAAAATGATAGTAAAATTAAAAAGACTAACATAAAGGAAGCAATGACAAAGAATCTTGCTATGATCGTCAATTCACTAAGGGCTAAATAAATACTTGATAAAATAATGAATAAAGACAAAACCCATATTGGTGTTAAAGGTAATAGCCAAAGACTAATACAGTTAATATATAGAATGAGTGCTAGGCTACCTGTCAAAATAAAGTATAAATAAATGATGAAGTTTAATAATTTTCCGATATATTTCCCGAATATTCTAATTGTAATTTTTGTATAATTTTC
>NZ_JBALMS010000044.1:6421-8252 GCF_036962205.1 Bacillus sp. JJ664
AATCGTTGAGATCCATCCATCTCCTTTTGCTGTAGCTTGCACAACATTAGGTAATGAGAGTAGTCCAATGCCAACCTGACTTTGAATTAAAAAGAAGAATAGTTGAAATTTAGTAATTGAAGTCTTTTTAGTGATCATTTTTCTTCCACACCCTAGACATTCCTTGTTGACTTAATTTTTTAGGCTTAGCATCTGTCGGTCTAGTATTTAGTTTCCAAATTGGAAGTCTAATAAAGGTATCCTTTAAATCTTCTTTTTTAAATGGCGCAATTGGTGAAAAGTATGGAATGCCACAAGATTGTAATTTACTTAAATGCATAAATATAAGCATTAATGATAGGATGATTCCAAAAAATCCAAGTATCGATGCCGCAATCATAGTTGGAAAGCCTAATAATCTAGCACTTGTTCCCATTTCATTGATTGGTGCGACAAATGAAGCGATTGCTGTAAATCCAATTACGACGATCATCGTATTTGAAACTAAGTGAGCCTCTACAACAGCTGTCCCAATTACTAGACCACCAACAATACCAATCGTTTGTGCAATTGGTGATGGTAGACGAATAGAAGCTTCCTTTAATAATTCTAAAATGATTTGCATCGCAAATGCTTCAACTAATGGAAGGAATGGTACAAATTCTAAAGATACACGAATTGAGTATAGAAGCCCAACTGGTAGTACTTCTGAATGAAATGAAACAATTGCAATATAGATAGCAGGTAAACTGATCGCTACGATAAAGCTAAAAACCCTGATGATACGAAAAAAAGAGCCAATTAACCATCTATGATTATAATCATCAGGTGCCTGATAAAATGAAAAGAATGTAATTGGTACTATGGTCACCATAGGGCTCCCATCAACTATCAATGCAATTTTCCCATCTAATAAATAGGAGGTAGCACGATCAGGTCGTTCAGTGTTTAACACTTGAGGAAAAGGAGAATATGGATTATCTTCTATCAGTTCCTCTAAATTTCCAGTGGACTGAAGTTGATCGATTTGTATGCTTGAAATTCTTTTCATAATTTCTTCAACAAGCATACGATTTGCAAGTGAATCGATATAAACCATGGCAACTTTCGTATTTGTCATTTTTCCAATCGTAAAATATTCCACCTTGAAATCTGTATTTCTCACTCTTTTTCTTAACAATAGAATATTTGTGCTGATGCTTTCAATGAAACCGTCATGTGCACCATTTATATTTTGTTCTGTATTCGGCTCACTAATTGAGCGTACTTGGCTGTCTGACACTTCTGTCATAAAACCATCTGAACAATTCTCTTTTAAGATTACACAATAACCATCTACTAGCCTTTTTCCAATTGTTGATATTCTGGAAGATTTATTTATCTCCAATTTACTTAAATATTTTAAATCAGTTGAATCGCGTTGTAATAAGGGATCTACAACATAGGAAAAAAGTAAATCCTTTTTCACCATTGTATCCAAATACAATAACGTTAACGTTTCACTATTTTTATTGATTTCTGTCACAATTAAATCTTCTGTATTACAAAGAAAATCATTAATTTTTTCTATATTACTTTTTAAATCAACTGTTAATCTATTTTCATTATTTGCCTTTTGACCGGGGGATAATGTATCTTTAGAAAATCTCATGATGATACTCCTTATGTCTAATTAAAAATTATTCTATCCAAAATTATGTAGTTTATGAAAAATATACTTGTCCCCTTTTTACTGATAAAACAAACTCTGTCTTCGAATTCACTTTTGATATTTAAGAATACGTTAGTTGATTACAACTCTGGGTAGCTCCCTTTCCGTGTGGCTTGAGCAGAGAATGGTAGGCATGCTAAA
>NZ_JBALMS010000045.1:0-62697 GCF_036962205.1 Bacillus sp. JJ664
GCTTAACACTCTTTTCAATTGGTTTTTGAGTATTATAACACAGTAAGTAAAGCAATTTAAATTTAGCTCTTTTATCTTTTTTTATATAAAGAATTGTGTTTAATAGAGATTAGTAGAATATATTTTATAAAGCAATTGTCAATTTCTGAATGATTGATATGATTAAGTTAATAATGTAAAAGGTAGGTGTATCATGGTAAAAAGTTTAGAAATACCAAAAGAATTGTTAAACTACAAGGAACTAATCGAGTCGACAGTTAAAAACTCAGTAGTCATTCAGCCTGATATTCGAAAGACGAGTTTAACAGAAAGTAAGTTTTGTGGGGATCCTTTTTTTCCTAAACAAATGGCATATCCAAAGGACGAAAATGGGGAACCGATGAAGTTACTTGCACAAATAAATTTTTCAGAGTTACCTCAATTAAACGAGTTTCCAACTTCGGGTTTGCTACAATTTTACATATCAGCTGATGACGATGTTTATGGTATTGATTTCGATGAACCAGCTAAGCAGAAGAACTTTAAACTGATTTACCATGAGCAATTAAATGAAACAGATTTGATTGAAGATTTCTCATTTGTAACGGATGATAGAGATATAGAGTTTCCTATTGGGAAAGAGGCAGGAATGACATTTGGTCTAGTGCTTCAACCTGTATCAGCTTTTTCAGTTGATTTCGATATAATAGAAGAAAATATTCCACTTGATCAAGAAATAGAGCATGAAAATTGTAATGATTTACATGAATTATATATTGAAAAGTTTGTTGGAGAAGGTCATCGAATTGGTGGCTACCCATACTTTACACAAGCAGATCCTAGAGAAAAAGAAGAGCACCCTATATTACTTTTACAAATTGATTCGGATGATTCAATTGACTGTATGTTTGGTGACGTAGGAGTTGCTAACTTCTTTATTTCTAGAGAAGATTTATTAAACAGAAATTTTGCGAATGTCCTATACAACTGGGATTGTTGCTAGATATGTCAGTATAAAAAGAGCATTACTTCTTTAGCAGGAAGTAGTGCTCTTTTTATTGAAGTTTATAGAGTCGAAAGAAATACACTCTTTTTTAAAGGTTTGGAGGTCTATGATGAAAATTGTAGAGTTTAAGCAATCTTATATAGATGATGCAGCAAGTTTATTGGCGAAAAGGCAACAAAATGAGAGAACTGTAAATAAAGAATTACCAGTAAAGTTTGAAGAAATAGCTTATGCAAAGAAAGCGATAGAGTCATTGGTTACGAAAAATTGGACTGGCGTTGCAGCAATAAAAGACGATCAGTTAGTTGGTTATATGATTGGTACGATTCAAACCGATAAGAACCGTGAACGCCATACATGGATTCAGTATGCAGGAGTAGCAATTGCTCAAGGGGAAAATGAAGAATTATACCGTGAGTTGTACGCTGTACTCGCAAACGAAATGGTTAATAATGGTTCTTTCCATCATTACGTGATGGTACCAAGCGGTGATGCGAATATGTTGAATGCTTGGTTTCGTTCAGGATTTGCATAGGAACAAGTCCACGGAATTCGTGACATTTCAGAGGGGATAGAGCCATATCACATTCATCCTGATCTTCAAATTCGTTTAGCAACCAAAGATGATGAAAAAGATATTCGAGCATTGG
Source organism: Bacillus sp. JJ664 (assembly GCF_036962205.1). Lineage (NCBI taxonomy): Bacteria > Bacillati > Bacillota > Bacilli > Caryophanales > Bacillaceae > Bacillus > Bacillus sp. JJ664. The sequence continues at coordinate 1,636 of NZ_JBALMS010000045.1, forward strand.
CTACGGTTATCATGGAACATCAAGCTGAGTCTCCAGTTTTCGCACCTGGTTTTATAGAAGAAAGAGAAGATTATCAAGATGGGTACGCTGAATTAATATATGATGAAACAGTTACATTTTGGTTAGCTATTCACCAAAATGAAGTAGTTGGTTATCAAGTATATATGTTAGCAGAGGCATCAGATGAAAATATGCTTATACCAGATTCATGTATAAGTTTGGTGGTTGGTGCAACAGTTGAGTCTGCTAGAGGCATGGGGGTTGGCACAGCTTTATTACAAAATGGTCTTACTCATGCAAAGGAATCAGGTTATAAAAGTTGTGAGACTGACTGGAGAATGACAAATCTAGAATCTTCAAGATTTTGGTCGAAAAATGGATTTAAACCTTTAGTCCATCGATTAGTTCGTCATATTGATTCAAGGGTTTTATGGGCAAAGGGAAAATAGGTTCAGCTTTTTACTTTGGAAAGGCAATTTATAAGGTATTATAATAATAGAAAGAAAATTTACATAATAATATAGATGGTTTTTGAGGGGGATATAATCGTGGAATTAGTAGGGAATAATGTTTATTTAAGAATGCTAGAAGTTGAAGATGCAGAAGAGCTTTTACATTTTGAGGTGAAAAATAGAGAGTTCTTCAAACCCTTTACGTATATAAAAGATGAGAGTTTTTATACAGTAGAGTTTCAACAAGAACGCATTAAATCGAATAAAGAAAAAAGTGATAAAGATCTGTACTATTTTTTCGGTATCTACTTAAAAGAAACTGAAGAATTGATTGGAAATACGATGTTAGCTGAAATTTTAAGAGGGGATTTACAGAGTTGTTTTGTTGGCTATTCTTTAGATGAACATCAAAATGGTAAAGGTTATACGACTGAAGCAGTTAAGCTTGTAGTAGATTATGCATTTACTGAATTAAAGCTTCACCGTATCGAGGCTGGTGTTATGCCTCATAATATAGGCTCTATTAGAGTATTAGAAAAATCTGGTTTCCATAAAGAAGGGATTGCCAAGAAAAACGTGAGAATTAATGGGAAATGGGAAGATCACCAAATGCTTGCTATTATCAATGAAAATGAATAATAAAAGCTTATAAAAATATCTGGAGGAATTAAGATGGATATCGTTAGTTACCCTAATCTTTCGAATAGACCGTATAGCTTGCAGGTTGAACGTGAAATGGAAGTGTCAATAGACGTACTATATCACGCCTGGACGGAAGGGTTTGGTAGTTGGTTTGCAGCACCGGATTCTGTCATTATGGAAGCAAAAGTGAACTCTGTCTTCTTCTTTGAAACTGAATTTAATGAGATGCGTCATCCACATTATGGTCGTTTCTTAAAACTTGAGCAAAATCGACTGGTTGAAATTACGTGGATAACTGCTGGAACGAAAGCTGAAACAGTTGTTACGGTAGAATTCGTTTCAAAAGATCGTGGTGTAATGATTAAATTAACACATGCTGGTTTCAGTGATGAATTATCAAGAAATCAGCATGAAGAAGCGTGGCCATATGTACTAGAACAACTTGATAAACGTATGAAGGAAACAATAAAGTAATGAGAAAAAAATCTTTTCTTTTAGAACTACAAGTATTAAAAGAGATTGCTGAGATATTAAATGAGGGTACTGACTTACACAGTACCCTTGATTGTGCATTAGCAAAATTAATTCAAATTACAGGCTTAGAAACTGGATGGATTTTTTTAATCGATAAAAATGGTAACTATGAATTAGTCGCCTCTCATGAGTTACCACCAGCGTTAACAAATGAAGAAGTAAAGCCGATGTGTTGTGGCGATTGCTGGTGCGTGAGCAAATACGTACAAGGAAGACTTAATAAAGCATCAAATATAATGGAATGTAAAAGATTAGAAGAATCTGTGATTCATAATTGGGGTGACACAAATGGTGTGACTCACCATGCGACTGTACCACTTCAAGCGGGAGAGGAATCATTTGGATTATTAAATGTAGCAGCATCAAACAAATTACAATTTGATCAAGAAGAGTTAGACCTCTTAGGAGCAGTAGCATTACAAATTGGTACAGCAATTAAAAGAATTCAATTAACTGAAAAAGTGAAGGGAATTCAAGTAATTGAAGAAAGAAATCGTTTAGCTAAAGACTTACATGATTCAGTTAGTCAATTGCTTTTTTCAATCAATGTAACAGCTAAAGCTGGGGGCAATGTATCAGATAACAAAAATATAAAAGAAACATTCCATCATATCCAACAAATTGCACAAGAAGCGCAGGCAGAAATGAAAGCATTAATTTGGCAGCTTCGACCGCAAGGAATAGAAAATGGAATTGTTAGTGCTTTAATTAACTATGGTGAAATGCTAGGTTTAAAAGCACATAGCAAAGTCAAAGGTATCAATGTTCTTCCTTCCAAAATAGAAGAGACATTATGGCGAGTAGGCCAAGAGGCTTTTAATAATTGTAGAAAACATTCTGGTCAAACGGATATTTATTTGCAATTATCAAGTAATGGTAAAAATATTAACATGGTGATTGAGGATAAAGGTGCTGGTTTTGTGTGCCCAGAAAATGTAAGTATTCCTACATTAGGGTTAAAAAGTATGCGAGAAAGAGTAGAAGCATTACAAGGATCTTTTATCGTGGAAAGTGAACTAAATAAAGGAACAAAAATAATAACAAATATTCCTTTTTAAAGAGGGAGAAATAGTAATGACAATAAAATTAGTAATTGCTGACGATCATCACATTGTCAGAAGAGGACTAATCTTTTTTTTAAATACTCAACAAGATATCGAGGTCATTGGTGAAGCATCAAACGGGGAAGAGGCTTTACAGTTAATAAAAGAATTGCATCCCGATATCGTCATTATGGATTTATCAATGCCAAAGTTAAATGGAATTGAAGCAACAGAACAAATTAAAAATGAAGGTCTACCTGTTAAAGTAATGATATTAACAAGTTTTTATGACCAAGATCATATTTTACCAGCAATCGAAGCAGGAGCGGTTGGCTATTATGTAAAAGATAGTGACCCAGATGAGCTTGTAACAGCTATACGAAAAATCTATGATGGAGAAAAACAATTTCATTCAAAAGTTACTACACAGTTAGTCTCTGCATTAACGAGTAAAAGTGAATCGAAATCTGAACAGACGATTCACGACAAACTAACGAAACGTGAAATGGATGTTTTAAAGGAAATTACAAGAGGTAAGAGTAACAAAGAAATTGCTTCTTCATTATTTATTACTGAGAAAACAGCGAAAACACATGTATCAAATATATTAGCAAAGTTACAACTTCAAGATCGTACACAGCTTGCACTTTATGCGATTCGAAATGGGATATCAGATTAATCAGGTGATAAAAGGTTTATTCAGGTAGCGGTCGATATTTTCCGTAAGGTTATTGATTACGTTAACAATATACTGGTAGAAAGGAAGATTGGATGCGAATTCTTGTTTTAGGCGCTGGTGGAGTAGGCGGATACTTTGGCGGCCGTTTAGTAGAAAAAGGAGAAGATGTTACTTTTTTAGTTCGAGCGAATCGAAAAAAACAGATAGAAGAAAAAGGACTAGTGATCCGTAGTGTGCACGGTGACATGATCGTACAACCTAAGATAATCACAGCGAGTGAGAATGCCGGAACGTTCGATTTAGTGCTTTTTTCAACTAAATCCTATCATTTACATGATGCCATTAAAGATGTAAAGCCATTTGTAGGTGAACATACAGTCATTTTACCACTACTAAATGGTATCTCACATGTAACAACTTTAAAAGAAGCATTTGGAGAAAGTAACTTAATTGGTGGTTTATGTTTTATTGAAACGACTTTAAATCATGACGGAGAAGTTGTTCAGACAAGTAAGGCAGCAAGACTTGTATATGGTGAATTTATGAATAAAGACACTGAGCGCATCCATAAAATTATGAAAGCATTTAGTGGTACGAAAGCTGATTTTGTATTAAGTGAGCAGATTGAACGAGATATGTGGCATAAATTTATGTTCATTACGGTCATGTCTGGTGTAACTTCCCTTATGCGAGCACCAATTGGACCAATCAGAGAAAGTGAAGGCGGCAGGACGATCATCCGTCAATTATTTGAAGAATGTGCTAACATAATGCACGCCCATGATGCTCCAATCCACGAGAATATTGTTGATGAACATATGAAATCAATTGATGCTCTTGGATATGATATGAAATCTTCAATGCAGAGAGATATGGAAAAAGGTTCTTCTATTGAAAGCGATCATTTGCAAGGATACTTGCTCGAACTTGCGAAAGCGAAACATCTTTCAGCACAATTGCTTGAGGTAATTTATCAAAACCTCAAAGTATATGAAAAAATACATGTGGAAAATCATTTTTGACCTTTAATTTTGGTAGAAGTGGGTTACCTTTGACGGTAATTAGCACCCCAAGCAGGCGAAGCAACGAAGAAAGCGAGCGTTTGGTAACAGTCTGTAACCTACAACTTTAGTTGTAGGTTTTTTATTTTGTTGATACACCAAAACGTGTAGCAAAGTTCTACCAAACGACTGACGATTACACTCTATTTATTGACTATACTAAAAGTACTTATCAAAGAGGAGTGGGATTTATGAATATTGTCATTGTTAATGGTAGTCCAAGAAAAGAAGGGCGTACTGGTAAATTGTCAGCTATTATTTCTAAAAAATATAATATCAGAACGATCGATTTAAGTGAATTAACTTTACCAATTTATAACGGACAAGAAGATCAAAATGAATTAGCTAATATTAAAATGTTAAGGGCTGAATTAGAAAATGCAGATGCAATGATTGTCGCTTCACCAGAATATCATGGCGGAATGAGTGGGGCATTAAAAAATGCATTGGATTTCTTAGGTAGCAAGCATTTTAAAGATAAACCAGTAGCTTTAATGGCTGTATCTGGTGGTGGAAAGGGAGGAATTAATGCGCTAAATAATATGCGAATTGTACTTAGAGCACTATATTCAAATGTATTATCTAAACAATTAGTCATTGATCCAACTGATTTTATCCAAGGTGGCGTTGCTTTGGCAGAAGAACCTTCTTACTTAGTAAATGGTTTAATTCAAGAGTTAAAGCTCTATACTCAATTAACAAAAAAGTTAAACGAAGAGTGGAGTGCTTCAAACTATTAAGAAAGGAGTCTGTATTAAATGAAAAATTGGGTCCAATTCAGAATCGCAAGACCAACAGATCAGTTAGAAAAAATTAAAAAGTTCTATGGTGAAGGGCTAGGATTAAAGCGTGTAGCTGGATTTGAAAATCATGATGGTTATGATGGAGTCATGTATGGCTTACCCGATGTAGAGTATCACCTAGAGTTTACTCAATATATTGGCGGAAGTCCATGTCCTGCACCAACAAAAGATAACCTCCTTGTATTCTATATACCTAATAAAAATGAGATAGATGAGATAAAAAACAGATTACAATTAATGGGATATGAAGAAGTTGAACCAGAAAATCCTTACTGGCTTGGTAAAAGTATTACAGTAGAGGACCCTGATGGTTGGAGAATCGTATTAATGAATACTGAAGGATTGAAGAAATAAAACGTGTTAATGTCATTGTCATAACGAACTAATAAATTTTTGCTATTTAAACTCGAACTACTTCATCAATGAAGTAGTTTTTTTATTAAAACAATATTGAATGACCTTCATAAAATAAGTTAATATATAATAAAACTTATAAAAAGAAGGTATTTGATGATGGATACTTACGATTTGAAAATTATTAATCGATTAATGGATCATTCAAGAATAAAATGGGCTGATTTGGCTGCTGAAATCGGGCTTTCTGCACCAGCTACTGCAGAAAGGGTAAACCGACTGGTAGAGCAAGGCGTAATAAAAAGTTATGGTGTATTAATTGATGCTGAAAAGGTTGGAAGTGAGCTTACTGCTTTTGTTGCAGTATCACTTGATCGCCCCGAAAATAGAGCACCATTTTTAGAACTTATTAATGAATTAGAAGAGGTACAGGAATGTCATCACATCGCAGGTGAGGACGATTATTTATTAAAAATAAGAAGTAAAAATACGAAAGATTTAGATCGAGTCATTAGTCATGAAATAAAAGGCCTTAAAGGAGTCATTAGAACAAAAACAACAATTGTAATGGATACAACGAAAGAAACGTTTAGAGTCCCATTACAAAATCATAAATTTTCAATTGAGTAGGGAGGGTTAGTATGGAATTGGCGTTTTTATTAAAAGGCTTGTTAATTGGTTTATCAATTGCTGCTCCTGTTGGTCCAATTGGTGTGTTATGTATTCGAAGAACATTAGCACATGGTAGAGTCGTAGGATTAGTTTCTGGATTAGGGGCGGCAACGGCGGATGGGATTTATGGTTTAATTGCAGGGTTTGGACTGACGGTTATTACGAATTTTTTAATTGGACAACATTTTTGGATTCAATTAATTGGTGGTATTTTTCTCTGTTATTTAGGTGTAAAAACACTGATGTCAAAAGCAAGCTATACTCAAACTGAAACCCAAAAGAAAAATATGCGGAATGCCTTTTTATCAGTTTTGTTTTTGACACTAACAAATCCAATGACAATCTTATCATTCATTGCAATTTTTGCAGGGTTAGGGATCTCTAATACAAGCAGCAATTTGATATCCTCGGTAGTTTTAGTAATAGGTGTATTCTGTGGATCTACTTTATGGTGGGTCATTTTAAGTAGTGGAGTAGGGTTGTTTAGGAAAAAGATTACAAATAAATCATTAACTGTGATCAACCGTTTATCAGGATTAATCATCCTAATTTTTGGTGGAATTGCTTTATATGAGATAATTAAATAAAGCTTCTTCAAATGGATTAGAGTATAAAAAAAAGAATCAACTTAAAAAGCTAGACTGCGAGGAACGTTTCAATGCTATTATTAAAAAGCTTTATTTTGGGTTTTTCAGTCTCGGCTCCTGTTGGCCCAATTGGTTTATTGTGTATACAAAGAATTCTGTCTAGAGGAAGAACGGCAGGTTTCATGACAGGTTTAGGTGCTGCATCTGCTAATTTAATTTATGCGAGCATCGCCGCGTTTGGGTTTTCAGTTGTATCTTCTTTTTTAGTAGAACAGCAGTTAATATTGAGGGTAGTCGGTGGTGTATTTTTACTTTACTTAGGGATAAAAACATTTATAAAAGAACCTTCTAATCATGCGGCTAATTTAGAAGATGAAAGTGTATTTGCAATGTTTCTTTCAACGTTTGTCTTAATGATTACGAATCCAGTGACCATTTTAAACTTTGTCGCGATGTTTGCTGGATTAGGTTTTGAACAAAGCTCCACCTCTAGTTTAGTCGGAGTAACTTTAATTGGTGGCGTATTTTTAGGAGCTATTTCTTGGTGGATCATTTTAAGCTATGTTGTAAGCTTATTTAGGAATAAAATTCGACCTCATTTAAGTAGGGTCAACAAAATAGCCGGACTACTTATTATAATTTTAGGTATCTTAGCCTTTATAGAAACATAAAAAAGGAGCCTAGCGCTCCTTTTTTGTTAGTTACTTACTTATATATTTCTTTAACGGTTTCCAGTAATTTTCAATCCATCCTATTGATAAATGTTCATCTTGTCCTTCCGGGAAACCTGTATGATCTAGAATTACCATTGTTCCTGATTCATGTTCCTTCAATTCAAAGCGTACAAGAGAATATACGCCCTCATTCCAGTTCCCAGCACGCCACGCTTGTACAATCAATTTATTTTCAACCAGTTCGATATTTCTTCCGTGAATCATTCCTCCAAATAGTGAAAATGAACCACCAGCTTCATTATGAATTTCTGTTGGTGCTCCACCAGTCAATTCACTAAATTTATTAGATTCTGTTAGGATTTGAAAAATTTCATTTGGGCTTACATTAAATATATTTTCTTGATGAATTGTATGTGACATATGTTATTCCTCCATTTTAACTTTCGATTTATTTTTTTGTTATAGACCAAGGATCAATACCAGGATCATTTCCTTCTAGTAACTGCTTAATGCGATCCATATAATGATTCCATCCTTTGTTGTTTGAAGGCATTTTTTCTTTGGGAATATTAGAGTGGATTAGTGTAAGCAAAGTACCGTTTTCTTTAGGCGTTAGACGGAACTCTAACGTAGTAGATCCAGGTGGCATGATGCTTGAATGATTCCATCCCCATGACATAATAATTTTTTCATTGGGTATCATTTCAATGTACTCACCTATCGCAATATCTTCACCATTAATATCAATTCGATATTTACCACCGATTTTTGGCTCTAATAAGATGTGACGTCCCATCCACTTAAGCATTTTTTCAGGATCAATGAAAAAAGAAAATAATGTTTTCGGACTACATTCGATAAAAATTTCTTTTGTGATTTGATTATTTTGCTTATGATTCATTATTTCTCCTTTCTAATTCTTCTGCAGCTTGTTTTAGAAGAGATAAGCTATCATCCCAAAAGTGATCTAAGTATGATGTTAAATCACTAAATCCTTCCTTTCTAATTTGATAAATTCTCTTATTGCCCTCCTTCCGAACGGTGACAAGTCCGGAGTTCTCTAATACTTTAAGATGTTGTGAAATTGCTGGTGGTGAAATATCAAAATTACTAGCAATTTGACTTGAAGTCAGTTCTTCATTCTTTAACAGATTTAATATTGTTCTGCGGTTTTGTTCTGAAATGGCGTGAATTACTTTTTCTATCATGAATCTAATTTAGCACCCACTTAATTAAGTGTCAACTTAAATAGTTTTAAACGTATTTACAAGTATGCTTTATCTTTAAGTTTCTCTATTTTATGCCTATATATAATGCAAAATTAAATAATAAGGAATTGACAATTATATTTGATGTAACTATAATGATTACATCAGGAGGTTGAATCCTATGAAGATCAGTAGTCGTTTTACTGTCGCTGTTCATATTTTGTCTTTAGTTACGATCGAGAATAGTGCACTTTGCACTTCTGAGTGGATTGCAGAAAGTGTCAATACGAATCCAGTCGTAATCAGAAGAGTGATGGGAAAACTTAAAAATGCTGGCTTAATTCAAGTTCGTCGAGGAACAGGTGGGGCTTCACTTTTAAAGCCTTTAAAAGAAATTTCTCTTCTAGATGTTTACCGTGCAGTAGAAGTAGTAGAAGAGGGAGAGCTTTTTCAATTTCATGAAAATCCGAATCCAAATTGTCCTGTTGGGGCTAATATTCAAGCAGTACTCGAATTGATTTTAAACCGAGCTCAAGAAGCGATGGAACGCATTCTGGATGAGGTAACGATGGAAGAATTAATTACAGTATTAACTAAAAAAATTGGATAATAAGATTCAATTTTTTTTGATAATGTTGTAACTTAGTTTGTTACATCACTAGCTAGTTTTATTTTTTTATTATAGTTGTAACTAAAATGGTTACAACTTAAAAATATTTTTAAACAACATACTTTCAGGAGGAATATAAGATGAAAATTGGAATTATTGGAGCTACAGGTAAAGCAGGGAATCTAATAGTAAAGGAAGCAATTGAAAGAGGTCATGCAGTAACAGCGATTGTAAGAAATGTTTCTAAATTAGCAGATCATATTGATTCAGTTTTAGAAAAAGAAATTTTTGACCTACAAGCAAACGATTTAATGCAATTTGATGTTATCGTAAATGCCTATGGTGCACCAGTTGGCCAAGAGCATCTTCATGTAGAAGCAGGCAATGTGTTAATTGAAGGTATCAAAGGTACAAATGAAACAAGATTAATTGTTGTAGGTGGAGCAGGAAGTTTATATGTAGATGAACAAAAAACAATTCGTTTAATTGATACGCCTGAATTCCCAAAAGAGTATTTTGCAACTGCATCCAACCAAGCAAAAAATCTTGAGGACTTACAGAAATCGAGTATTAATTGGACATTTATTAGCCCAGCAGCACATTTCGATCCAACTGGGAAAAGAACAGGTACTTATCAATTAGGGAAAGACAATTTTATTGTAAATGCAAAAGGTAATAGTTACGTTAGCTATGCTGATTATGCAATTGCTGTACTTGACGAAATCGAAAAACCTAAACATGTTAACCAACGCTTTACACTTGTTTCTGAAGCTGAATAAACAAAAAAGAGATTCTTCAAAAGAAGAATCTCTTTTTAAATTTCAATTAGATACTTTTCTTTTTGTAAACATAAAAATACATACTTAATGGCCACCAAATCACTGCGAAGATCGGGTAAACAGCCCATACTGTATCTGGAGATGAGACGATATTAACTGTAATAAAGAAAACACTGATTAATAAACTTGCAGTGAATGAAAAGAACACAAAGCTTCTACGTTTTGTATGATAAATTGCTAATGGCCACCAAATGACGGCAAACGCAGGATAGATTGCCCAAGGATAATCTGGGGAACCGAAAAGATTAAAACTAGAATAGTAGATAATTGTTGCTAAGCTACCGAGGATTGCAACGCGTAATGAACCTGATTTTGCTCCTAAGTGCATTAATATTGGCCACCAAATAATTGGATAAGCTGCATAGAAAAACCATAAATAATCTGGTGAATGAATTAAGTTTTCAGTAATAAGGAATGCAATAAGTACTAAGCTACAAAATAATGAAAGCTGTTTTGCAGATTTTTTAAATACAAAATATAAACTAATAGGCCATAATAACAGGAAAAAACAAGGATATATAAACCAAAGTGTATTAGGTGAGGTAATATAATTTACGATCATAAAAAATACCATACTCATAATACAACCAGCAGTGGCGAATCCAACATAATTTTTCATCATTTACACCTCACTTATTTCGTTGCCAATAAAAGTACATTGAAAGCGGCCACCAAAGTAGACCAAATGTGGGATAAACAAACCAAATCGTATTTGGTGTATAGTAAAAATTAATAAATAGGAAAAGTGCAATTAGAAGTCCACTACCGCAAAGTGAATAAGCTAAGTTTAGTTTTGCTAATTTACTCTTTTTTTGATCGGGATTCTTAACGCCTAGCTCTTTTTTTAGTTCATCTATATCTCCGAATTCAACAATTGCTTTATTGATTGCATCTTCTTCTTCCTTACCATTTTCCATTAAATAGATTACTTTTTCTTCTAAGTTTTGAATAATTTCTTGTTTTACTAGTTCCGATTCTTGTGTTCTAGGAATTTCTTTAAATAATTCTTCAATATGATTTTTGATTTTTTTCATCACAAGTCCTCCATAAATAAATCAATAATTTCTTTTACTTCATGCCATTCTTTTGCTAATTCATTTAAATATGCTTTACCTAATGATGTAATTTTGTAATACTTTCGTTTTCCACCGTGAGTAATGTCACCGAAATAAGCCTCGACTAGTTCTTTTTTCTCCAAGCGTTGAAAAACGGCGTAAAGAGTAGCTTCTTTAATTTGGAATCGATTATTTGTACGTAAGCCGATTTCTTGAGAAATTTCATAACCATATCGATCCTTCTCAAAAATAAGCCTCAATATTATTGAGTCCAAATGACCACGTATGATATCACTTCTAACCATAATTCACCTTCTAAAACATATTATTCTATCTGATAGAGTAATACTAACAATAATTACTCTATCTGTCAAAGTAATTTCAGTGAAAAATTTCGTCATTCTTTTTATTTCTGTTTTGTCACAAATTCCTCGTGCTATTCGTCTTAAGTAATGAGATAAGAGGAAAGGGTGAAGAAATATGTATTCGACAGAAGATATTACAGGCGTAAAATGGGATGTTGTCATATTAGGTGGAGGAATAGCTGGATTAACAGCATCTATTTTGTTAGCGCAAGAGGGGAAAAAAGTATTGGTACTAGAAAAAGGAGGGAATTTAGGTGGAAGGGGCATCTCGAGTAATTTAGGAAAAGCTCATGTGAATTTAGGCCCACATGCACTTTTTTCAGATACACTTGAGGTATTTAAGGAGGTTGGAGTCAATATTACAGGTAAATCGCCAAAATTAAGCGGTGCATTTGTGTTTGGAAAAGATCATGAAAAAATGAACGTAGTAGATATAGTGAATTTATTTCTTGGTAGCCATTTGAAGTGGAAAGAGAAAATGGAATTTATTCGTTTTTATCGTCATATACGTAAAATGGAGTTAGAGCCTTTAAATGGAATAAGTTTAAAGCAGTATCTATCTACTGCGCTATCAAGTAACAAGGTGAAAGACTTAATTTATACATTTGTTCGGTTATCCACATATGCAAATAACCCTGAACTAATCAGTGCTCGTGTAGCAATTGGTCAATTACGAGGAACAAGTGTATTGTATTTGAATGAAGGCTGGCAAACAATTGTTAATAAACTGATCAGTAGGGCGAAAGAAGTAGGGGTCACAATCCAAAAGAATGCAGTCGCTAGTAAAATTTCAGGTGATTATCCTGAATTAACAATTTTGTTAAAAGATGGGCAAATGATGAAATCACGTAGTATAGTTTCAACAATTAATCCACATGACCTAATGAAACTTGTAGGTGAGAAGGCCTCGGAATCTTTTCATAAAAAAGTAGATCAAATTATACCGGTTCGTGCAGCATGTTTAGATCTTGTCATGTCTGGTCTGCCCAATCCTAAAACGAATTTTGCATTAGGTGTGGAAAATCCATGGTATTTTTCAAATCATTCAACAGTGGCAAAGCTTTCAGATGAGCCTAGTCAAATTGTAGTACATGTGATGAAATATTTAGATTCCATGATTGAAACTGAATCACAAAATGATGAATATGAACTAGAATGTTTCCTAGATGTAATCCAACCTGGGTGGAGAGATTTTATTGTGTCACGTCGTTTTCTTCCTAAAATAGTTGTTTCCAATGCAATAAAAAAACCAAATGAAAATATAGTAGACGTAGATGAAATAGGGATAGAGGGCTTGTATATTGCAGGAGATTGGGTAGGAGATAAAGAAATTCTTTTGAGTGCGTCACTAAGTAGTGTTAAAAATGCTACGAAACTACTAGAAAAGAAACTAGCATTTCAACATTTATAGAACAGAAGGGAAGAGACTTCGTGGATATAGATATACTATATTCTGAATATAAACCACTTTTATTTTCAATTGGTTATCATATGTTGGGATCAGTCGAGGATTCTGAGGATTTAGTACAGGATACTTTTGTTGCCTTTCACCAACTAACTAATACTTCATCCGAAGAACCGAATAATATAAAAGCTTTTTTATGCAAAGTTATGACAAATAGATGCTTAGACTTATTAAAATCTTCAAGAAAGAAAAGGGAAGTCTATGTTGGACCATGGTTACCTGAACCAATTCTTCAGTTAAAATTTGAAGGCACACATGAAGATCCAGCGGAAAAAATCATTTTAGATGAAACGATTTCCTATGCACTATTAGTTCTACTTGAACAGCTAAGTCCTGTTGAAAGAGCAGTGTTTCTTCTTCGAGAAGTTTTTGAATTTGAATATAAAAATATTGCTGAAATTTTAAGCAAGACTGAAATGAATTGCCGCAAAATCTTTAGTAGAGTCAAAGATAAAATTCAAGCTGATCATCAAAATACGAAACCAAATATTGAAGAGGATTTCTTATTAGCAAAACGTTTTATCGAAGCTGTTGGGACTGGAAATCTAGAAGTTTTGATTTCACTGTTAACAGACGACATTGTTCTTATTTCTGATGGTGGTGGTAAAGTTAAGGCAGCCATGCGTCCTCTATCCAACAAGAATCATGTTATTGCATTCTTAACAGGTTTAGCGAAGAAGGAAGCCGACTCTGCGGAAGTCAAACTAGTCATGGTAAATGGTCAAATTGGCATACTAGTAGATGGCAAAGAACCTACAATCATTTGCTTTGAAAAAGCAGGAGATTGCTATAAGAGAATTTACCTAGTTAGAAACCCAGAAAAAATGAGAATAAAGTAAGTAATTTAATAATCAAGTTCCTTATATAATGATTATTTTCATATTTTATTAAGGAAATCGTTCGTTGTTCTAATAAAAAGCCGCTATAGCGGCTTTTTGTGTTGGAAAAGAGTACGAGCAAAACAATCATGAATGTATTGGACACAATTTGAATATAGTTAATTAATTCTCAAAATTTACAAGAATTGGGTTTCTAATTTTAATAGTTTTTTTATTAGGAGGTCAAGGATGATTGTATTTAATCAAGTGAATAAGTTTTACGGGGATTTTCAAGTCCTAAAAGATATCAACCTAACAATTAATAAAGGTGAGGTGGTTGTCATAATTGGTCCGTCCGGATCAGGGAAGAGTACTTTGTTGCGCTGCATTAATCATTTGGAATCAATTTCAGAAGGAACTCTCACCGTAAATGGAATTTCAGTAGGAGATAAAAATACAGATATTAATAAGCTTAGGCGTAATATCGGTATGGTTTTTCAGCACTTTTATTTATATCCCCATAAAACTGTACTTGAAAATATTACGCTAGCTCCTATGAAAGTTTTAGACCAATCCGAAAAAGAAGCTAAGGAAACAGCAAGTCATTATCTCAATAAGGTAGGTATATTGGAAAAAGCAGAATCGTATCCTTCCCAACTTTCCGGAGGTCAGCAACAGCGTGTCGCAATTGCCCGCGGACTTGCCATGAAACCAGATATCATGCTGTTTGATGAACCAACTTCCGCACTTGATCCCGAAATGATTGGGGAGGTCCTTGATGTGATGAAAGCCCTCGCTAGAGAAGGCATGACAATGGTTGTAGTAACTCATGAAATGGGCTTTGCAAGAGAGGTTGCCGACCGTATTGTGTTTATTGATGAAGGACGAATATTGGAAGAAGCAGTTCCGGCTGAATTTTATGAGAATCCACGTGAAGAACGAGCTCGATTATTTCTCAGCCGTATATTAAATCATTAATTGGAGGGAAAAGGATATGTTTAAAATAAAAAATTTCATGAAATTGGCACTTGTATCAATTATGGCGACCAGTTTCCTTGCTGGTTGCGGTGGGGACAAGGACTCTAAAGGAAACAGCAAGGATGTATTTGCTCAAATTAAAGAAGATAAAAAAATTGTGTTTGGCGTAAAGCATGACACGCGTTTGTTCGGATTGAAAAATCCTTCAACGGGTGATGTAGAAGGATTTGACATCGATCTTTCAAAAGCATTAACAGAAGAAATGTTTGGCGATGATGTTAAGCCGGAGTACATAGAGGTTACTTCTAAAACACGAGTAGGCCTTCTAAATAATGGCAAGGTTGATGCAGTAGTCGCAACAATGACGATCAATGAAGAACGTAAAAAAGAAGTAGATTTTACTGATGTCTATTTTGATGCTGGTCAATCATTGCTTGTGAAAAAAGGTAGCAAAGTAAAAAGCATTGAAGATTTAAAAAAAGGAACGAAGGTGCTGGCTGTTAAAGGCTCGACATCTTCAATTAATATTCGTGAGAAGGCTCCTGAAACAACAGTCCTTGAATTTGAAAATTATGCTGAAGCCTTTACAGCTTTAAAGTCTGGAAAGGGTGATGCGCTCACGACTGATGACGCAATTTTATATGGTATGGCAGAAGAAGATCCTTCCTTTGAATTGGTAGGAGGAACGTTCACTGAAGAGCCTTATGGAATTGCTGTAAAGAAAGGCAATAAAGAGCTTGTCGATGAGTTAAATAAAGCATTAAAAAGTCTGAAGGATTCAGGTAAGTACGCTGAAATAAAGGATAAGTGGATTAAAAACTAATTATTACTATCGGGATTCTCATAGGATGTGTAGTAGTCCGAATGCAAGTTTTTCGGACCTACTCATCCTGATTAATTAGGAGGAGATCGTTTGCTAGATTTCTCGATACTAACGAAATATATGGATTTATTTTTGGAAGGTTTAAAAATAACGATTATTACTAGTTTAATAGCTTTAATAGCAAGCTTTATTTTAGGAACAGTAATTGCTGTTATGAGAATTGCTCCATTTAGGCTACTTAACTGGGTTGGCACGGCATATGTTGAATTTATTCGTAATATACCAGTATTGGTTATTGTGTTTTTCACTTTCTTAGTTGGGAACTTTGGAGGAATGATTGCAGGAACAATAGGATTGACCATCTACACAGCCGCATTTATTGCTGAGGCTATTCGTGCCGGGATTTTGTCTGTTCCAAAAGGGCAAATGGAAGCTGCCCGATCGACAGGGTTAACATATGGTCAGGCAATGAGAATGGTTATTCTCCCGCAGGCGATTAAAATCGTTATTCCACCACTAGGCAACCAATTTATCAATTTAGTTAAAAATTCTTCATTACTAGCAGTAGTAGCAGGCGGGGATTTAATGTATCAAGGGGATCTCATATCTGCAATGACTTATGCGACCTTTGATACTTATATTTTTGTAGGATTATTTTATTTAATTATAACGATTCCTTTAAGTTTAGGGGTTGTTTTTTTAGAAAAACGCATGGCTAGAAGTAATTAGGGAGGGTGTATAGATGGATTTTCTAGCGCCATTCTTAGAAGTATATTCACCTGACAATGTAAGATTTCTGTTAGAAGGATTTTGGGTTACTCTAAAGGTCGCTGCGATTTCAATTGTACTTAGTTTCATAATCGGCGGTATTGTAGGTACACTTCGATATGCAAAAATTCCGGTTGTTTCTCATTTGCTAGCTGTGATCGTTGAGACGATTCGTAACCTACCTTTATTACTAATTATTTTCTTTACTTATTTTGCACTTCCTGAAATCGGAATTGAGATGGAAATTACAGCAGCCGCAATCGCAGCATTGACTGTTTTTGAATCAGCTATGATTTCGGAAATTATTCGTAGTGGCTTAAACTCTATTGAAAAAGGGCAGATTGAAGCAGGACGTGCTTCGGGACTAAACTACATTCAGACTTTACGCTATATCATCGTGCCCCAAGCGCTGAGAAGAATGGTGCCGCCTATTGTAAGTCAATTTATCTCTTTGCTGAAAGATACGTCTCTAGCTGTTGTGATTGCGCTGCCTGATGTATTGCATAATGGACAAATTATCTATGCACAAAAAGGATCATATGTAGTACCTGTACTGGTCATGGTATCGTTCATGTATTTCATCGTTAACTTTGCTTTGTCAATGATCGCGAGAAGATTAGAATTAAAACAGATATAATAACTCCAACATAAAGAACCCTATAGAGTAGACACAAAAAGGTCTACTTTATAGGGTATATTTATGCTGATAATGGTCATTCAAATTGCTTGGAATATAGTTGTTTATATACTCCGCCATTTGTCAACAATTCATCGTGTGTACCTTGTTCAGTAATACCTTCATCTGTCAAAACGAGAATCCGACCGGCATTGCGAATAGTGGAAAGCCGATGGGCAATTACAATTGTTGTACGTCCTTTCGCCAACGATTCTAGTGACTCCTTAATGAAGGTTTCACTCTCGTTATCAAGTGCACTTGTTGCCTCATCTAAAATGAGAATTGGTGGATTTTTTAAGAATACGCGAGCGATGCTTAGTCGCTGTTTTTGACCTCCAGAAAGTTTAACGCCTCGTTGTCCAATCTCAGTGTAATAACCATTTGGTAAACTCATGATAAATTCATGTGCATAAGCATGTTTTGCAGCAATGATGATTTCTTCTTCATTAGCATTTGGATTTCCATATCGGATATTTTCAATTATTGTGCCTGCAAATAAATAAACATCTTGCTGAACAATACCGATTGCATTTCTTAATGACTGTAGGTCGATATCACGA
Source organism: Bacillus sp. JJ664 (assembly GCF_036962205.1). Classification (NCBI taxonomy): domain Bacteria; kingdom Bacillati; phylum Bacillota; class Bacilli; order Caryophanales; family Bacillaceae; genus Bacillus; species Bacillus sp. JJ664. The sequence goes on from NZ_JBALMS010000045.1 coordinate 19,302, forward strand.
ATATTGATGCCGTCTAAAAGTAATTCACCATCAGTTACATCGTAAAAACGAGGTATGAGAGAGCATAATGTTGTTTTTCCTGCTCCAGACGCCCCAATTAGCGCAATATATTTACCAGGCTGAACATGGAGTGAAATATTGACTAAGACATGATTCAGATGGTTACCATACTGAAAAGAAACATTCTTGAACTCAATTTCCCCTTGGACATCCCCCAATATAAGCGCTTTTGAACTGTTTTCAATCACAGGCTTTAGATTCATGATTTCCATAAATCGTTGGAATCCAGTAATACCTTCTTGAAACTGAGTGCTCATATGTGTAAGTCGCTGTATTGGTTCAATCATAAAATTGATGTACATTAAAAAAGTAATCAAATCTGCTAAATCAATTTCGTTATTGACGATTTTGGTACTACCGAAAATAATCACCGTAATGGTAATTAGTTGGAGCAGTATTTCAACACCATTGTAAAAATAGGCTTCTGCCTTGTAAGTTTCTTTTCGACTATCGAGGAAACGATTATTCTCTTTATTAAACTTTTCAATCTCTACATTTTCATTTGCAAATGATTTCACAACGCGGATTCCAGATAGACTGTCTTCTACCTGTGAGTTTATATCACCAATTCGTTCTTTGTTTCTTCTTAATGCCCGATTCAAAACCTTATTAAAATACAATGTAAAAGCACCCAAGAATGGTAAAAAGCAGAATACTGCGATAGTTAACGGTGCGTTAATAAAAAACAAAATGCTAAATGCCCCAATAAAGCGGACGAGATATTTGATGTAGTCTTCTGGACCATGGTGGTACAACTCGGAGAGAAGTAACAAATCATTCGTTATTCGAGACATGAGCTGACCGGTCTTTTCCTGATCGTAAAAGCTAAAGGAAAGCTTTTGCATATGTGAAAATAGCTCACTACGCATATCACGTTCCATACGTGCCCCGACTTCATGACCTTTATAATCCACGAAGAAATTGCCTAGATTCTGAATTGTGACTAGAACTAACATCAACCCTCCAATCCAGTAAACATCATTTAGTGAACTGGAGATGTCGCCTTCCAAAACATCTTTTGTAATATATCGAACGAGCAGAGGAAATATCAAAGTTATTGTGGATACGAAAAAGGCACAGACTAATATGGAAAGATACAACTTTAAATACGGTTTGTAATATGAGAAAAACTTTTTAACTGGAAAATGCATAAATTACCCCTTTATTGTGTTATTTACATTAACACATATATGGGGGTACACCGTTTACATCTTAAGAAAGTGTTCCACCCTTATATGTTCGTACGGTTTGACTCACGATGTTTCTCATGTTTATTCCTCCTTTTTCATGATTACTATCATTTTATACACATTACCAAAAAGAGAGAACTGTAAATCAGTTGGTGAAAGAACTGTATTTTACGACTTATGGGTAAATGTTGCCAAGCGAATAGACCTACTAACAGAATGGGGTATTGTAATTGACCAGGCTAAAGGAGATATTTATTCGATGCAAGAATTTCCTTTTGAAAAAATTGAATAGAATAAAAACAAACCTTGTATCTTATCCGAGATCAGGATTTGTTTTTTACATTCTAAAGTAGGTTTTCAATGTAATGAAAGTATATAGTTATCATAAATAAGTGGAGGTAAATTTCATTGAACCTCGAACTTAATACTATATGACATGATTAAATGAGAATGATGAATTTGAAAATCATATAGGTTTTAAGGAGAATGAAATGTTTGAAAAAATGAAGAAATGGGCTAAGAAAATTAAGCGACAAATATTTGTACTTTACTTTGCATGTAAAGATGAAAGAGTACCAATGTATGCGAAAGTATTTACAGCGTGTGTGGTTGCGTATGCATTCAGTCCGATCGACTTAATCCCGGACTTTATCCCTATACTTGGCTACTTAGACGATGTCATTCTGATTCCAATAGGGATCACACTGGCAGTAAAGATGATACCAAAGAATGTACTACTGGAATGTGAAGAGAAAGCAGCGGAGATGATGAAGAAAGGTAAGCCAAAGAATTGGTTTGTCGGTGCGGTCATCGTATTTATATGGATTTTGATTGTCATTTGGGCTAGTTATAAAATTTATCGTCTATTTATCTAATAACTTTTTTATGACTAAGTTAGGGGGAAGTTTATGAAGCTTATTTTAAATCAAGTTGGGACTATTTTTATTCCAGTCAAAAACATCGAGGAAGCAAGTAATTGGTACTGTGAAATACTTGGAATACCTAGAGATGGAGAAATACTGTATGGTCATTTATATATCGTTCCAATGATTGGTACAGGAATTGTATTAGACAGCAAGATTTATTCAGAAGAAAACCTCATAAAAACTCCACTTTTTCATTTAAATACGAACAACATTGAAGATGCCTATGAGTATATGAAAAGTATGAATGTCCACTTAACAACAGGAATAGAACATAACCATTATTTTAATTTTAAAGATCCTGATGGAAATCATTTAATGGTTTGTAAATGCTAAAGCTTTTAATAAAGCGGGCGTAGATTTTTTACATTGTCAAAAAAAACAAATAACGCTTGGACGTAGTCATATATCCAAGCGTTTCGTCATTATTTTTATTCACTCGTTTGATTTGTATTCTCCTTAGATAAAAACCATCCACCTAGAGCGATTAGAAGCATTACTGACCAAAAAATTGTATTCCATATTGGTCCTTCGACGAAATCATGAGAAAGTATGTGTACTGCAGGGTGCGCTAGTGTATGCATGACTAATTTAACTCCGACCCAACCAACCAACAACATTGCGGCTGTTTCAAGTTTAGGACGTTTCGTTAAAATCTTAACGAAGAAACCGGCAGCAAATCGAATAACAATTAAGCCTGCAATTGCCCCGATGATAATCACGATAAATTTCGCACCATCCATACCACCAATTTCGCCCATTTTTGTATCAGGCAAATCAATAACAAGTGCCACTGCAGCTAAAATAGAATCGATGGCGAATGCGATATCAGCTAATGATATTTGAGCAATGGTCATTCGATAGCTTTTTCCTTTTTGGTCTTTTCCATCATCATGTTTTTTGAGTAAATGTTTTAAAGCAATAAAGATTAAATATGCAGCGCCGATTGCTTGAACCTGCCAAACATGAAAAAGAAACGAAATAATAAAGATAGCACCGATTCTAAATATAAACGCTAAAAGCAACCCAATATTAATGGCCTTTTTTTGTTGCTCCTCTGGTAGATGCTTAGCCATTACTGCTAAAACTAATGCATTATCTGCAGATAATAATCCTTCTAACAGAATCAAAATCAGTAAAACCCACCCATACTCTAATAATAAAGAAAGTTCCATAAACTCCTCCTAACCAATCGAGCTTTTTATTTAAATGTACAACAAATTATTTTAAACTCCTTCCCCATATAATCCCTTAATAAATCTTTACTTATCCAATTTTAGATTTTTGAAGGTAAATAATATATATTTATTGAAATTTGGGGCTTTGAAATCAAGATTTCCACTCGGGGGTGTTAGTTTGAATGAGAGAATGTGTGGAGTGCGTCTCATTATAAAAAACTCCCACTATAAATACTATTCAATTTGAATTAATTATTATTCTATAATTGAATTTGAATACCTTTTTCAAAGGGACTTTTCTTTAAGATTGTTGATTTTGGATAGTAAATGACTTAGACAAAAGTTGATTACAAAGGAAGGTACGAGACTCCTGTAGGCAAGTAAGGTAGGCATACTAAAACCACAACGTCCTGTCGTAACGTTTGCACGATCCACATCCTGTGGACCCAAGGCTGAGACCCCACAAGGCAAGTAAGGGAGCATCCTGGAGAACTAGAACATTCTTATATAGAAACAATATATACGAAAAAAGCCATTTCAAAGAAATGAAATAAACTCTTGATCATTTACTTTATATTGAACAAAGCTTTATAGTGATACTATATTAGTCGGAATGATAGGAGATTTTATGGAAAATAAAGAGTATTTATTAGAACAACTAAAAGAAATTGAAAAGTGGGAAAAAGATCAAAAGAATTTATTTTTTTGGGAGAAAATAGGCAGAATTCCTTTTATGATTTTAGATAAGATCACACCAAAATTTATTCACGATAAAATAGGTAGTATTTTAGATGAGCTTTCAAAATATGTAAATGCTGGTGGGCAGTATTTAGTCAGCGTTCCGTCTACACTTGCTAAAATGAGTAAAGAAATTTCCGTCGAAGAGTTAACGGAATTAGACCATGTTGATCAGTTATCCATTGAACAAATGGACAAAGCTGCAAGTGCATTTGTTTTAAGCCGGAAACAATTTGCAAAGGTACAAGGAGCAACAACTGGTTTTGGTGGAATCTTTACACTTGCGATCGATGTCCCTATTTTATTAGGGCTTACTTTAAAAACACTTCAAGAAATTGCAATTTCATATGGATATGATCCGAATGATCAGGAAGAGAGAATTTTCATCATTAAATGTCTTCAATTTACATCCTCTGATATTGTTGGAAAGAAAGCAATATTAGAAGAATTAACATATGTTGAGGGGAAAAAAGCTTTTTCTCAAATTGAAGGATGGAGAGAAGTGTTTTTTACTTATCGAGATAATATGGGATGGAAGAAGCTTTTTCAAATGGTTCCGATAGCGGGATTAGTATTCGGAGCATATGTAAATAAGCAGGCGATTGAAGATGTTGGTGAAGTAGGAAGAATGTTATATAAAAAGAGAAAAGTAATGGAGAGAATGAAAAGTTTATAAGACAAAAAAAGGATGAATCCGAAAAGAGGATTCATCTTTTTTGATTACAGATTTTAATCAAACGTTTGTTTAGTTTTTGAATTTAGTAGGAAATTGCTTGATAATTCCTTCAGAAAGTACATCAGACAATTTGTAAATGTGATTTAAGCCATGGTCGAAGGCTCTTACATTTCCTTCCCAATCCATTTTCAGTCTTGTAATTAATTCTTCAGTAACCATTTTTAAATGAGTATGCAACAGATCTTTTAATTCTTTATTGTTCCAATGCGGATTTGCTTTGCTTAAAAAATTAGCAATATCGTCTGCATTTTTAAACCATTCAGCATTTAAGCTATTTAATGTATTCATATCATTTTTCTTTCCAGCTTCAACTATTTTACCAGCTATTAGAATATGGTCAGTAAATAGCTTTGCGAGTTGGTCGCCAGCAGCAACACCGTAGTAAGGTTTAATTGCATTGCCTATATCTTTTTGGTTTTGTAATAATCTTGCTAATACTTTCTCTTGATCTGGTAATCCGGCAACAGCACTAGTGATGTATTTACTAGTCCAAACAGTATGATCCGTCCAAAGTTTATGCATATTTTCTTTAAGCTGAACTGCTGACTTACTCATACATTTTGATTGAACGCGAGAATCAGTTTCTGCGTAGGATTTTAAAGGTGCTAGTATTAAACTAAAACATAGAAACATTACTGCCATTTTAAGGAACTGTTTTTTCAAGTTGTTATCTCCTATTCAATAAATTTTTAAAAGCTCAAATATTATTTTGGATTTTTTTAGTAATTTCATTCATAATTAAAATTATATAAATTTTCTAAATAATCAAAAGTAAATATTGGGAGTAACATGCATGAAAAATAAGCCGAAAAGAATTCATATCATTGGCTCGGTTGGAAGTGGAAAGACAACTTTAGCGAAAAATATATCAAATATTTTATCTATTCCTTATTACGAATTGGACAATATAGTTTGGAAAAGAACAAGTAATGGAGATATCAGAAATAGTATGGACGATCGTGACGCTATTTTTCAGAATATCATTGGACAAAATTACTGGATTGTTGAAGGGGTTCATTATGAATGGGTTAAAAAGAGCTTCGAACTAGCGGATATGATTTTGCTTTTAGATGTTTCAAAAAAGAAAAGGAAATATAGAATTCTTAAAAGATTTATCTTACAAAGATTAAATATAGAGAAAGCGAACTATAAGCCGACATTGAAGATGTTGAGGAAAATGTATACGTGGAATCGTAATTTTGAACTGCTGTATAAACCTGATATATTAAATATGCTTAAGCAGTACAACCATAAGGTGTACCTTCTTAAGGACAATCAAGATATAGATAAATTATTTCATTAGTAAATAAATGAAGAGCGAAAACCGAAAAAGCAAAAAGACATATCTTTTTACTTTTTTGTTATTTATTAAATCGATCAAAGTTAACTTTGCTCCATCATTTGGTCATAACGTAGTAGTACTTAAATAATTATATTTTAAATAATTACTTGCGGAAGTAGCGACTGGCATTGCCATTCAAATTCACTTTTTTTACGAACAAAGCTTCCGTGATTGGCGCATTTTAGTAGATTTATTTAATAGTTTATTAATCTTGCTGAAGAACTCCTTTTTAAAGTGAATTTATCAAATAAAAAAAGCAAAAAGAGTTATCTTTTTGCTTTCTGTCGGTAAACAAAGTAAGCGATTCATACTGATTGAAAACGATTAACCGTAAAGATTTATATTGTGATATCTAGTCTCTAAAAACCGTGGTTTGCGATATCTTCTATACTTTGTGTACTTGTTCCAGTAAGCTCTGCTTCAAACAAGTCTATAATTTGTAAAAATCTTTCAGCTTCCCTAAACACATGGTCTGCTAAAAGTGGATGAATAATACTCTTAATTTTACATGCTTCAATTAAATCACGAGCTGATTTCTTAAAGTCTCTAAGAGACTTTACTGAAACTCGATTTTCATCAAGTAATTTATCGATTAGTGGAACAGTCTCAGATTGCGGTTGCATCGCTTCTAAATCAACTGCTTGAAATAGTAATTGATCAAAATCATGACTAAAATCTCGTGCTTGTTCGACTAGTTTTCTTTCTGAAGGATCTAAAAGATGTCCAATAAACTTTGCATGATCTGCCATAATTCTAAGGAAGAATACATTCTCCCTAATAATAGCTGCAGGCTGAGGTTTTAGTTTCCCTTCATTTAATTCTTTTAAACGATTTGCGAAGTATGCAGCTTCTCTACTTGTGTGGTCAACAAGCAGCGGAAAATTATTACCTGATATTTTACAGGTTATAATTAGCCCCAGTATTTTTCGCTTAAAGGCCCATATCATGGAAGCAGAATTATGAACTTCTATATTAAATTGTTGTATTTGTCGAGGATCTGATTGAATGGTGAAATTTTGGGCTTTCGTTTCAATTGCTTCAAATAATTTATAAAATTGATCTGCTTCATTTATGAGTTCGGTATCATCGCAATTAAATCCAAGCTTGAGAAATAATGAATGCTCTTTCATAATTCTTGACCAAAATAGAATTTCATCTAATGAACGTGAAACAAAAAGGTTGGACATGAAATCACCCCTACATATTATTTACCGCTTCCATTTATAGTTATTTTCATTTGGACTTGAACATTACAAATCATAATAATAAAAGAATATAATCATACTAAATTCATAAAACATTTTACTTGATTTGTTATCAGTTTAATATTAAACTGATAACAAGATCGATCTTAGAGGTGGTTGCTATGCAAGATAATCATGAATTTTCTTCAAATAAATCTAAAAATTTAGCTATATTATTATGGTTCCGATTAGCGCGTTTCTATCTTAAAAATGTTAGAGAGTCTAATCAACACCTAAAGAAGTGGGACTTAACGACTGCACAATTTGATGTAATCGTACATGTTGGCAGAAATAAGAGAATTACACAGCAAGAATTAGCAGATAAATTAGTCGTAACAAAGGGAAATGTAACTCATTTGTTGAAAAAGATGGAAGAGATGAACTGGATAAAGAGGGAGGTTGAATGGAAGAATAAATATCTTTCTTTAACTGAACTTGGTGAAAAAATGTATGAAGAAATAGTTCCGACGCAAGAGAAATTTCAACAAAACCAATTCAGTAAACTTACTGAAGATGAACAAAAACAATTGCTTAATTTATTAAGAAAACTAAATAAATAATCACAATGTAGAAAGGGAGAAGAAGAATGGTAAAAATGAAAGGTATACACCATATAACTGCTATTGTTGGCGATCCACAGGAAAATATGGATTTCTATGCTGGTATTTTAGGATTACGTTTTGTAAAGAAAACGATTAACTTTGATGATCCGGGAACATACCATTTTTACTTTGGAAACGAAAATGCAGATCCAGGAACGATTATGACATTTTTCCCTTGGGCAAACGCTTATAAAGGTAAAGTAGGAAGCGGCCAAGTAGGGATTACAACATTTTTAATTCCAACAAATTCATTAGGTTTTTGGGAAAATCGTTTAAAATCTTTCCATATTGAAACGAAAAAAGTAACAAGATTTGGTGAAACATTTCTACAGTTCGAAGATGTCCACGGCTTACATTTAGAACTAGTTGAAAGAGAAGCAGGTGCAACAAATACATGGGAATTTAATGGTGTAACAAAAAATGTAGCAATAAAAGGTTTTGGAGGAGCGGTTTTATATTCTGGCGCACCACATAAAACTGCCGAGTTACTAGAAGATGTAATGGAATTAGAGAGCTTAGGCCAAGAAGGAAATTACTTGCGCTTTAAAGCAAGTGGCGAAATTGGTAATATCATCGATATCGAGCTTGCACCAGTTGGAAGAGGTGTGATGGGTGTTGGTACAGTACATCATATCGCTTGGCGTGCAGGTAATGATGAAGAACATGTAAATTGGCAGCATAAGATTCATGACCATCAATACGGCGTAACTGAAATAAAAGATAGAAATTATTTTCATGCAATTTATTTCCGTGAGCATGGCGGACTATTATTTGAAATTGCAACTGATCCTCCAGGCTTTATGATTGATGAACCAAAAGATAGCTTAGGAGAAAAGCTAATGCTTCCTAAATGGCAGGAAGTAAACCGCGAAGGTATCGAAAATCACTTGCAACCAATCGTTATCAGAGAATTGAAAGGAGAAAATTAAATGAAACACATATTCATTAAAGGGACGAATCCAAGTAAGCCAACTTTTCTATTACTTCATGGTACAGGAGGAAATGAACATGACCTGCTTCCAATTGCTAGTATGATTGATGATGAAGCTTCAGTTCTATCAGTAAGAGGTAATGTAAGTGAAAATGGTATGCCAAGATTTTTTAAGCGACTAGCTGAAGGAGTATTTGATGAAGAGGATTTAGTATTCCGTACAAAAGAGTTAAAAGAATTTATCGATCAGGCTTCAACTGAATATGATTTTAATCCGAATCATGTCATTGCGATTGGTTACTCTAATGGAGCTAACATTGCTGGTAGCTTACTATTCCATTATGAGGATGTATTGAAAGGTGCTATGTTATTACATCCAATGGTACCGATTAGAAATTTAGATTTACCACAAATGAAGAATCTTTCAGTCTTTATTGGTGCAGGAAAAAATGATCCAATTTGTCTTCCTCAAGAAACTGAAGAGTTAGCTTCTTTATTACAAGGTGCAGGTGCAAAAGTAGAAACGCATTGGGAAAATAATGGTCATAGCTTAACAAGAACAGAAATCGAAAAAGCAACAGAATGGTACGAAAAAAACTTTTAAGAGGTGAATTCATGAAATCTTTTTCTCCAACAGATTTGAGTGAACGTGATAATTATAAGTTTTTAATTGGTGGAATTATTCCGAGACCGATTGCTTTTGTTACAACCGAATCAAGTGAAGGAATCATAAATGGAGCACCATTCAGTTACTTCAACATCATAACGGCAAATCCACCTATGATATCTATTTCAGTACAACGACAAGCGGGTAAACAAAAGGATACTGCAAGAAATGCCATAGAGAAAAACGAATTCGTAGTTCACATTGTTGATGAACTAAATGTTGAAGCAATCAACAAAACAGCTGCAGCATTACCTCCCAACGAAAGTGAAATTCAATTAGCGGGCTTAACGCCAGTCGATAGTGTAAAAATATCAGTACCAGGTGTAAAAGAAGCGAAAATTCGTTTAGAATGCAAACTAGAACAAGCAATTCCTTTAGGCACGAATAATGAAGCCTGCGATTTATTAATTGGCAAAATTGTACACTATCATATCGATGAAGCCATTTATGAAAATGGACGAATTGATTCCAATGGCTTAATGGCAGTCAGCCGTTTAGCTGGAGACCATTATGCTAAGATCGGTGAAATTTTTACAATTGAACGACCAAAATAATCTTATAATAAAAATGATACCTTATCTAACATTAGATAGGGTTTTATTTTTTGTTTCAAAAAAACTCCTTGTTCGTGGATTTTTCGCTGGTCAGTTGAGGCATCAGGAGCCTAATCTCAAGTTAAAAAGAACAATGTTAACGAATCTCAAAAAAAAATTAAAAAGAAAAATGAACGATTTGTAGAAGATAAACGTATAACCTATGTAATCAAATTAAATATGAATCATCTATTGCTTGGTGGAAGGAGGAAGGAATGGATTCTTTCGAAGAATTAGAAGTCGTCAAACTCGCCCAAGAAGGTAATCATGAAGCATTTGCAGAGTTATTTCAAACATACTATTCCTTTTTATATAAATATGTATTAAAAATGACACTCGATCCACAAACTGCTGAAGACCTCGTGCAGGATACGATGCTAAAGGGTTTCGATCATATTCAAAAATACAACGCTCAGTCTAAGTTCTCTACATGGTTAATTACAATTGCAACGAGACTATATTTAGATCAGCAAAGAAGAAAAAAGCGCGAGTGGTTTTGGCAAAAAACTGAAATAGAGAATTTGTCCCGTTCTTTAAATTGGCAGCTTTCCTATAAAGGGTTTGAATGGGGTGATGTCATGGAAGGATTTAATAAATTAAAATCTGAAGTTCGTACTGCAATTTTATTAAAGCATTACTACGGATATACAAATGAAGAAATCGCCAAAATGATGAACATACGTGAAGGTACGGTTAAATCAAGAATTCATAATGGCATGAAGGAATTAAGAAAGGAGCTAATGCAGGATGAGTAAAGAAACAGATGAACTGTTATCAGCAATGAAGCAAATCGACGAATTAACTGAAGTTGAGATCCCATCATTAAATAACATCACTCAAAAAATTACTTTGCACCAGCATCGAAAAAGGTCGTCTTATGTGAAGGAGTTAATTTTGTTTATTTGTGTAGCTTGTAGTCTTTTTGTCGGAGCAATCCTTCTTTCACTTCAAACACCGATGAATCTAATTGTCATACAACTGTTGGGGTTTATAGCAATACCATTAATTTTTATAAGAGATAAAAAGAAAATCGAAAGCGAGTGGTAGATCAATGGAATGGACAGTTGAAAATATAATTACATTGGTTTTAGTTTTTATCATTTTAATATCTCAAAGTATCCTATTGTTTACGAATGCTAAAAAGAGAAATCGTTCTTCTTGGCTCTGGGGACTAGTGGGAATGATTCAGTTTCCTTTCCCTAGTATTTTCTTCTACTTTTTAGTCGTCAGAAAGGATCGGAAGGTAAATAGATTATAAATAGTGAAATAGAAAGAGAGGGACTACACATGGAGAGTAGACCAAGGTTAGATATACAAAGAACGCCTTTGCAAAATTGGATTAATATTATTTCAGTTTTTATAATTGGGGGAACGGCAATATATTTACTAGTTAATTATGCGAAATTACCAGATCAAATCCCGATGCATTTTAACTATTTGGGAGATGTAGATTATAGGGGGCCGAAAGAAAGTATCTTCATACTTTTGGGAGTTAGTATATTAATATATATACTAAATAAAAGAACTCAGCGCATACCACATAAGTTTAATTATATTGTAGAAATTACTGAAGAAAATGCAGAGAAACAATATCAAATGGCTGTCAGAATGATGTCTATAATGAACTTAGAAATCATGATTATAATTGCGTATATAAGCCGGGTAATTGTTGAAAATATACAATTGAATTCATATGTCATGATCTTATTTTTAGTCATATTGTTCAGTACGTTCATCATGTATTTAGTGAATTCAAGGAAATATAGATAACTTAGAATTGATGGAATACCAACCTTTTAGAAGCATCTCTAAATAAGGTTGGTATTTTTTTTGAAATTTGTGTTTGACAAGTTTGGTGTATTAACTGTATAGTACACGTATAAGGTGTATGAACCAAGTAGTACACACACTTAAAATCGGTATGATGAATTAGGAGGTGGGCTGATGGAGTTTATTGTGAACAATAGAGAGCCAGTATATTTACAGGTAGTTAGGCATTTTAAACAACAAATTGCTAAAAGACTATTAGAAGCTGGACAAGAAATACCATCAAGAAGAGAACTCGCTGTTCAATTTAATATAAATCCAAATACTGTACAAAAAGCGTACAAGGAAATGGAGGAACAAGGATTGATAACAACGGAAAAAAATTACCCAAGTAAAATAACGACTGATGTTGAAATATTAAAGGGAATACGAAATGAGCTAATTATGGAAGCAGTTAATGAGTTTGTTGATTCAATTAAGGTCATCAATGTCCCAGTTGAGGAATTACTAGAAATGGTTAAGAAAAATTATGAATTGAAGCAGACTAACCATGAAGAAGGAGAGTCTAAATGATAAAAGTAAGTAATGTTTCTAAAAAATTCGGACGAAAACATGTTCTAAGAAATATCAATTTTACAGCTAATAAAGGCGAAATAACATGTTTAATTGGAATAAATGGAGTAGGAAAGTCTACAACGATGAAAGCAATTATGGGCTTAACGCCAATTGATCAAGGTGAAATCTTAATAGATGAGAAGAAGATTCATCATTCAATGTATGAAAATATTACATTTATCCCTGATACTTTAACGATGCTTCCAAGTTTTACAGTTGGCGAAGCAATCCAATTCATGCAGGATTTTTATGTCAACTGGAATCAAGAACGTGCAAAAGAATTACTTGGATTTTTCCGATTAAACTTAGATGAAAAATTAGGTGAGTTGTCAAAAGGGAATGCAGCAAAAGCAAATTTATTATTTGGTCTTGGATTAGACGTAGATTATGTTCTAATGGATGAGCCATTCTCTGGTATTGATATGTTTAGTAGAGAGCAAATCGCCAAAGTATTCACGAGTCATTTAATAGAAGATCGTGGTGTTATTATTACAACTCACGAAATTAATGATATTGAACACTTATTAGACAAAGTCATCTTATTGGATAATGGAGAAATCTTAAAAGAATTTTATACAGAAGAATTACGATCGGAAGAAGGAAAGTCAGTGATTGACGTAATGAGAGAGGTGTATCAATCATGAATCGATTTATCAAACTAGTAAATTTCGAAATTAACCGTTTTATCAAATTATATATTGGATTATTAATTTTAACTGCAATTTCACAGTTTGTGAGTATTTTCATCGCAAAATCAGATTACTTAAATCAAGCAGAACATGCTAAATATGCTAGTTCAAGTAAAGCGTTAGAAGAATTTATTTCGTCATATGGCACAATTAGTTTTCATCATGTGACAAATAATATTTTCTTCGTAGCACCTATAGCGATTTGTGTGGCGTTAATGCTCCTTTATATTTTTATGATTTGGTATAGAGATTATTTTGGTAAAAACACATTTATATATCGACTATTTATGGTCCCGACGTCGAGAATGACAATCTATTTTGCAAAAGCAAGCACAATTCTAATCATGGTATTAAGCTTAATCGCTTACCAATTTATTTTACTTCCAATTGAAATAACTGTATTTGAAAATAATGTTCCTAGTGAATTGCTAAGCAAGATTAGTACTGTAGATTTAATCTTAAATAATATGTTATTTACAACAGTTTTACCAAGTAACTTTATACAGTTTTTATTATCGTATGGTGTTGGTTTAGTATCAATATTTGCGATTTTCACCGTGATTCTATTAGAGCGTAGCTTTAGATGGAAAGGAATTGTGTTGGGAATTTTATATGCAGCATTTATTGTGTTTGTCCTTATATCACCAATTCTAATTAATGAGCTAGTTTTAATGCCTAATAATGGCTTTTCACTTTATCCAAACGAAGTATTTTATATTGAGTTAGGTTTAATCGGTTTGATCACTGCTATTTCAATTATGTTAAGTAAGTACTTGCTACAGAATAAAGTTTCGGTGTAAGGGGGAGTAAAAATGAAACGATATCGAAATCTCGCTGTTATTGCAGCCGTTACAACAATCAGTCTTGGTGTGTTTTATACAAAGGTTGCCACATCAGAAAGTAATCGTCCTGTTTTCTATATTAGTACAGAGCAAGGGGAAACAAGTGCTGCTAATCATTTAGAGGTTCAGGGAAATCTATATGAAAATAATATAAATAGAAGTGTAAACATTACGACAAAAGGTACTGAGTACAAAAATGATCACTCAATATTTGATGAAATTAATCGCAAATCATTTAGTTTAGAAAAACTAAATACTTTACAAAATGACGAGAGAAATTTTATGCGTGGGAAAAATAATGAGACTAACTTTTATTTAGATAAAGATTATGCTTGGTATGCAGATGTAAGAGGAAAGAATTTAAATTTTGAAGCGAGAAATAATGATTACAAATTGTATATAGACGGTTTAGATCTACAAAGTAAAGATCGCATTAAGTTTAAAGTAGATATTCCTAATGAAGAAGAGTATTCATATATAGGAATTGAAGATGTTCAGTTAGTCGGCAAAGAATTAGTTGTTACTACATTTCAAAACAAGAATTATGGAGAAAATGAACGTTATATTTATCGAATTAGTATAAATAAAAAACAAATGACTGATAGTAAACAGATTACTATAGACAAAGAAGAATCTACTATTCATACAGAATATACTAACCCATCTGAAATAGATTCTACAAAATTAAAAAAGTATTATGTTTTTAAACAAGTAAAAATGAAAGATACGCATGAAGAAAACGGAGAAGTATTAAGCGAAGAACTTCATAGTGCTATGCACATAATGAATTTAGAAACAGGTAAGGAAGACAAAATAAATTTAACAAAAGAACAATTGGAAATGAGCAAGCAAAGTGATTTATTTCAGAGTGATAATATGCTTTACTTTATCATCCAAAATGATCAAAACGTAACAATTATAAAATATAGCTTAGAACGCAAAAAAATTGAAGGTGAGCCAACTGTTATTTCGAAAGAAAATGGCGTCTCTTTTTCTGGTAATAAAATAATTGATGGCAAGTTGTATACGATTGCGAATAGAGAAAATGGTGAGGATCGTTCAATCTATATTTTTGATTTAGCAACTGGAAAAACAATCTATGAAGGTGCAATTAAAGTTAAAAATACACAAGAAAATAAAGAACAGCTTCTAAAAAAGTTAGAGTTATATGAATTTAATCTGCGCTAGTAGACTAACCTAGTTCCGTAATGGACTAGGTTAGTTTTTTTATTTGCTTTCATATCGAAAGTAGCTTATAAATAAACTGAATGAAGGAATGTACGTTCTAGTTTAAAAGGTTTCTAGTTTACATTTTGAGGACAATCATGAATAGTAATAGAAAATATAAAGTACATTTGTTCTGTTTTTGATTGATTTTTGAAAAAATGTGGTAAAATAGAAGGATAGGTTTGTTTTGGAAATGGAGGCGGGGACGATGGAGCAGCAAAATTTTGAAGTAGTTTCAAATTATACACCTCAAGGCGATCAGCCAAATGCAATTAAAGAGCTTGTAGAAGGTGTTAGAAATGGTAAAAAGCATCAAGTGTTACTTGGGGCAACAGGAACGGGAAAAACATTTACGATTTCAAATGTTATTAAAGAAATTGGAAAACCAACATTAGTGTTTGCTCATAATAAAACACTTGCGGGTCAATTATATAGTGAGTTAAAGGATTTTTTTCCGAATAATGCTGTTGAATATTTTGTTAGTTACTATGATTACTTTCAACCGGAAGCGTATGTACCTCAAACGGATACTTACATTGAAAAAGATTCAAGTATAAATGATGAAATTGATAAACTACGTCACTCAGCCACATCTTCATTATTTGAACGGAATGATGTCATTATCGTAGCAAGTGTTTCTTGTATTTACGGTTTAGGTTCCCCAGAGGAATATCGTGAGTTAGTTTGTTCTCTTCGTACTGGCATGGAAATAAGTAGAGATGAGTTATTGCATAAATTAGTAGATATTCAATATGCAAGAAATGATATTGATTTCTCACGTGGTACATTTCGAGTTCGTGGTGACGTAGTGGAAATATTCCCTGCTTCAAGAGATGAACATTGTATTCGCGTGGAGTTTTTTGGTGACGAAATTGAGAGAATTAGAGAAGTGGATGCACTGACTGGTGAAATTTTGGGTGATCGTGATCATGTAGCAATTTTCCCTGCATCTCACTTCGTAACGCGTGAAGAAAAAATGAAGGTTGCGATTAAAAATATTGAAGCTGAATTAGAAGAACGCTTAAAAGTAATGAGGGAGAACGGAAAATTACTTGAAGCGCAAAGATTAGAGCAAAGAACAAGATACGATTTAGAAATGATGAATGAAATGGGCTTCTGTTCAGGAATCGAAAACTATTCACGTCATTTAACATTAAGACCACCAGGTTCAACACCGTATACTTTATTAGATTACTTCCCAGAAGATTTCTTAATGGTAATAGATGAGTCACATGTAACTGTGCCTCAAATCAGAGGGATGTTTAATGGAGACCAGGCGCGTAAGCAAGTATTAGTTGACCATGGATTCCGTCTTCCATCTGCACTTGATAATCGTCCTTTACGATTCCAAGAGTTTGAAGATAAGGTTCAACAAACAATTTATGTTACGGCAACGCCTGGACCATATGAACTTGATTTATGCCCTGAAAAAGTAGAACAAATTATCCGTCCTACTGGTCTATTAGATCCGACAATTGATGTTCGACCAATCGAAGGTCAAATTGACGATTTAATCGAAGAAATAAACCAACGAATCGCAAAAAATGAAAGAGTTCTTATTACAACTCTTACGAAAAAAATGAGTGAAGATTTAACTGATTACCTGAAAGAAATCGGGATCAAAGTAAATTATTTGCATTCTGAGATCAAAACATTGGAGCGAATTGAGATTATTCGTGACCTTCGATTAGGTAAATATGATGTATTAATCGGAATTAACTTATTACGAGAAGGTATCGATATTCCTGAGGTTTCTTTAGTTGTGATTTTAGATGCAGATAAAGAAGGCTTCCTTCGTTCTGAACGTTCATTGATTCAGACAATTGGTCGTGCTGCAAGGAACTCAAATGGTCATGTTATTATGTATGCAGATAAGATGACAAATTCGATGAATATCGCGATTGAAGAAACGAAACGTCGACGTGAAATACAGGAAGAATATAATAAAAAACATGGTGTTACACCGAAAACAATCATTAAACAAGTACGTGATGTCATTCGAGCAACTTCTGTCGCAGAGGATGAAGAAGTTTATGAAAATGGTATTCAAGCTAAGTATTCGAAAATGAACAAAAAAGAACGTCATCTATTCATTCAATCTATAGAAATGGAAATGAAGGATGCTGCAAAGGCGCTTGATTTCGAAAGAGCAACTGAGCTACGTGACTTAATACTAGAGTTAAAGGCTGAGAGGTGAGGAACTTGAAGAGTATGAATGAAATTATTATTAAAGGGGCTCGGGCACACAATCTTAAAAACATTGATGTGACGATTCCGCGTAATCAACTTGTTGTCGTAACTGGTTTATCGGGATCGGGAAAATCCTCACTAGCTTTTGACACAATATACGCAGAAGGACAACGAAGATATGTAGAGTCATTATCTGCATATGCTCGTCAATTTTTAGGCCAAATGGATAAACCGGATGTAGACTCGATTGAGGGTCTATCTCCGGCCATTTCGATTGATCAAAAGACGACAAGTAGAAATCCCCGTTCAACAGTTGGTACTGTAACGGAGATTTATGATTATTTACGTCTACTATATGCTCGAATTGGTACACCAATCTGCCCAACTCATGGAATTGAAATTACATCTCAAACAGTAGAACAAATGGTTGACCGTGTGATGGAATATCCTGAGCGTACAAAAATACAAGTACTTTCTCCAGTTATTTCTGGACGTAAAGGTACTCATGTAAAAGTATTTGAAGAAATTAAAAAAGAAGGCTTTGTTCGAGTACGTGTAGATGGGGAACTTTATGACGTATCGGATGAAATAGAATTAGAAAAAAATAAAAAGCATTCAATTGAAGTTGTAATTGACCGAATCGTAATTAAAGATGGAGTAGCTTCTCGACTTGCTGATTCTCTTGAAACTGCATTAAAGCTAGGAGAAGGACGAGTTATTATTGATGTAATCGGAGAAGAAGAGCTTCTATTCAGTGAACATCATGCTTGTCCCCATTGTGGTTTTTCAATTGGAGAGCTTGAGCCAAGAATGTTCTCGTTCAACAGCCCATTTGGAGCATGTCATTCATGTGATGGATTAGGTACAAAATTGGAAGTTGATTTAAGTTTGGTCATTCCAAATGAAGAACTTACATTAAAAGAAAATGCAATTGCACCGTGGGAATCAATCAGTTCTATGTATTATCCACAACTTCTTGAAAGTGTATGTAATCATTATGGAATCAATATGGATATACCGTACAAAGATATACCGAAACAGCTAAGAGACAAAATACTTTATGGCAGTGACGGAGAACAAATCTACTTCAAATATGATAACGAACAAGGTCATGTTCGTGAAGCAATGATCGAATTTGAAGGTGTTGTTTCAAATGTAGAAAGACGTTACAAAGAAACAACATCGGATTATATTCGTGAGCAAATGGAAAAATACATGGGTGTGCAGAGCTGCCCAACTTGTAAAGGACATCGATTAAGAAAAGAAGCACTTGCTGTATTTATTGGTGAATTACATGTAGGTGAAGTAACAAAGATGTCTGTTAAAGAAGCATACGACTTCTTTGATACGCTTAACTTAACTCCAAAACAAGAACAAATTGCTAACTTAATCCTTAGAGAAATTAAGGAGAGATTAGGATTTCTTGTAAATGTAGGTTTAGACTACTTAACATTAAATCGAGCAGCTGGTACATTATCTGGTGGCGAAGCGCAACGTATTCGTTTGGCAACGCAAATCGGTTCAAGACTAACAGGTGTTCTTTATATCTTAGATGAGCCGTCAATTGGATTACATCAAAGAGATAATGATCGCTTAATTTCTACGCTATTAAATATGCGAGATATAGGAAATACACTAATTGTCGTAGAACATGATGAAGATACAATGTTAGCTGCTGATTATTTAATTGATGTTGGACCTGGCGCTGGTGTTCATGGAGGACAAATCATTTCTCAAGGTACACCAAAAGAAGTAATGGAAGATCAAAACTCACTAACAGGTAAGTATTTATCAGGTGAGAAGTTTATTCCCGTACCTCTTGAACGAAGAAAAGGTGACGGTCGTGAGATCAAAATCATCGGGGCAAAGGAAAATAATTTAAAAAATGTTTCAACTTCATTCCCTTTAGGCACATTTGTCGCTGTAACTGGAGTATCTGGCTCTGGAAAGAGTACTTTAATTAATGAAATATTATATAAATCTTTAGCTCAAAAATTAAATGGTTCAAAGGTTCGTCCGGGAGAACATAAAGAAATTAAAGGGATTGAGCAATTAGAAAAAGTAATTGATATTGATCAGTCTCCAATTGGTCGTACTCCTCGTTCGAACCCAGCGACTTATACTGGTGTATTTGATGATATTCGTGACGTTTACGCGACTACGAACGAATCAAAAGTTAGAGGATATAAAAAAGGTCGATTTAGCTTCAACGTAAAAGGTGGAAGATGTGAAGCTTGTCGCGGAGATGGAATCATTAAAATTGAGATGCATTTCCTACCTGATGTCTATGTACCTTGTGAAGTATGTCATGGGAAACGATACAACCGAGAAACGTTAGAAGTAAAATATAAAGATAAATCTGTATCAGAAGTATTAAATATGACAGTTGAAGATGCAGTTGTATTTTTCGAGAATATCCCAAAAATCAAACGAAAACTTCAGACTTTGAATGATGTAGGCTTAGGATATATTACACTTGGACAACCGGCGACAACATTATCAGGAGGGGAAGCACAACGTGTAAAACTTGCTTCTGAACTTCATAAGCGTACCAATGGTCGAACATTATATATTTTGGATGAACCAACAACAGGATTACATGTAGATGATATTTCACGACTACTAGTCGTACTACAAAGATTAGTAGAAAATGGAGATACGGTTCTTGTTATTGAACATAACTTAGATGTCATTAAAGCTGCCGATCATCTGATTGACTTAGGGCCAGAAGGTGGAGACAAAGGTGGAACGATTGTTGCAACTGGAACACCAGAGGAACTTTGCAAAGTAGAAGCTTCTCATACAGGGAAGTATTTAAAAGCAGTTCTTGATCGAGACAAAAGCCGAATGGAACAAAAAATGGCATTAATGGAATCATAAAAATGAGTTGAAATACAAAGAGGGGAAATTACATTCTCCTCTTTGTTTTTGTATGTGTAAGTGAGTTGTTTTCTGATAAAAAGAGCCCAAAAAGGATTTGATATGCTAGTTTTCGTTTTTTGGACATTCTTTTTGTTTGTTTTGGCATAGAATAAATTATAAAGTATTTATTATAATAATTTTTATATAAATAGAGGCTGGATAGTTAGAGAGGAGATTACTGTGAGAAAATTATATCGATCTTCTAAAGACTCAATGCTTGCAGGAGTATGCGGTGGTTTGGGTCAATATTTTAATTTTGATAGTACATTAATACGATTACTGTTTGTATTATTATTTTTTATCGGATTTGGTGCTATATTTTTAGTTTACTTAGTTTGGATTTTTATTGTTCCAAAAGAAGGCGAAGTGTAAATTTTATGAGATGGTTATTTTCATTAGCAATTAATAGTTTAGTTTTCATTGTAGTAGCTGGTTTTCTTCAACCAGATTTTTATGTAGCAAATATTCCAACAGCTGTAGTTGCTGCACTAGTTTTATCTATATTAAATACAATTATCAGACCAATATTAATTTTTATCACATTACCCGTGACGATTTTTACACTTGGATTATTCCTGTTTATAATCAATGCGATTACTTTAGAAATGACAGATTATATCCTTGGTGATGCAATCAGGGTAAATGGGTTTGGTACGGCTATTTTAGCTTCAATTTTAATTAGTACATTTAGTATGTTAATACAATATTTTGTATTCGATCCAAAAAACAAAAAAACAAGTGAACGTAAATAAAAGCTCCCTTTTGGGAGCTTTTTAATTTGAAGAAAGAATGTAGTTTTCCACTTAAAGATGCTCACTCTTTATTGGAACCTTGGATGGGATCCACTTTAGTTTAACAATCTGACAATATAGAGTTTTTTTATCTCGAAATAAATGGAAAAGATTATTTTCCATGTTTTCCTTTATGATGATTGTCATCATCATCATCATCTTGCTTCTTTTTTTTCTCAACGACAACTGTAATGTTCGTCGAGAAATTCTGATAGCTAACTTTTATACTTGTAGCACCTTTTGCTTTTGCGACAAATTTGCCATCTGAGAAGTTAACAATTTTTGCATTTCCAATTTTATATTTTGAATCTTTAGTGATATCTTTTTTAGTTCCATCAGTATAAACTGCAAAAATTTTAATTGACTGCTTATCACCCTGTTGTAATTTCAATTTTGAAGGATTAGCTATAATACTCTTAAGTTTCGTCGGTGATTGTACAGAAACTTTACCTTCTGATTTTGCACTAAACTCCTCATATGAAACAGTAATGATTACATTGCTTTTTCCTTCCTTCACGGCTGTTACAATTCCATCTTTAACAGTAGCAACAGAAGTATTAGAGCTTTGCCAATTCAAGTTATCTTTTAAAACTTCCTTTGTACCATCTGAATAATATCCATAAACCTTTAATGGAATAGTTTTACCTACTGCTAGCTTAAACTCTTTTGGATCAATTTTGATACTTTCTAATTCAACTTTGTCTTCAACGTTTATCGTTAATAGAACATTAAAATCTTTATAAGAGAATTGTAATTCTGTTGTACCAAAATCTTCTCCAGCTGTAATAAGACCATTTTCGAAAATTACAAGCTCATCTATATTTTCTACTTTTAATTCGGGACTTTTTGTCACGTCCTCTTTTTCGCCAAGATCATTTATATAAGTAAGGATAATTTCTTTTGATTCACCAGGTGCGATTGCTACTTCACTTTCAGATAATGTTAATCGATCTTCAACGAGATTTGTTTCTTCAGCATGAGCTACTCCGTTAGTAAAAAATGGTAGAAAAAAAGTAAGTGCAAGTAGGAAAGAACATACTCCATTAGTCCATTTCTTAAACATAAATCCACCTCTATCATATTATTTTGTTAACAATATTAATATCGGCATAAAACTAAGGTTGTATATATGAATACAAGTAAATAAGCCATAGTGATTACTTTTCAATTATTAAATTAATAAACATTAACAGATCCTTTCATTTACAAATAGAAATTTATTACATCGATTTTTCTTGATAAAAATATGGTTAGCCATTTCTCGACATTTTCCCACCAACTTTAAAAATGGTACAATATGAAAAGATAAATTTATAAATTGAAATGAAAAACCAAATTTATAATCTAGGAGGCTCATGAATGGGTAAGTTACGTACGAAGGATATAGTTGAGCATTTTAAATTAGATGTAATAAGTGGTAGCGAAGGATTAAAAAGGTCCATTAATACGACTGATTTATCTCGACCTGGAATTGAAGTTGCAGGGTTTTTTACATACTACCCTTCTGATCGTGTGCAGTTATTGGGGATGACTGAGCTAACGTTTTATGAAAGTCTAACAGATGAGCAAAAAGAAGACCGATTAAAAAAACTTTGTGCAGAAGATACACCTTGTATTATCGTATCACGTGGGCTTGAAATTCCGACTGAATTAATTGAAGCAGGTGAAGAAACAGGGGTTCCAATCTTACGTTCTGGTAGTAAAACGACTAAATTATATAGCAGACTGACAAGTTATTTAGAAGCTAAATTAGCACCAACAACAGCTTTGCATGGTGTATTAGTTGATATTTATGGTGTTGGTGTATTGATTACTGGTAAAAGTGGTGTTGGTAAAAGTGAAACAGCACTAGAATTGGTAAAACGAGGCCATCGATTAGTTGCTGATGATTCAGTAGAAATCCGTCAAACTGATGAAGATACTTTAATCGGTTCTTCGCCGGAATTAATTGAGCACTTATTAGAAATTCGTGGATTAGGTATCATCAATGTGATGACACTGTTTGGAGCAGGTTCAGTCCGTACTTATAAACGAATAACGTTAAATATCGATTTAGAAATATGGGATTCACAAAAAGTATATGATCGAGTAGGTTTAGATGACGAAAAGTTAAAAATATTAGATACCGATATTTCCAAAATTACATTACCTGTTCGTCCAGGTCGAAACTTAGCTGTTATTATTGAAGTTGCAGCAATGAATTTCAGATTGAAAAATATGGGAGTTAATGCAGCTCAACAATTTGCAGATCGCTTGGAAAAGGTAATAAAGGGCGGTAATAATACAAATTTAGATGATCTAAACGATCTAATATAAAAATGAAGTGGGGAAAAAATAGATGGAAGCAAATATACAGCCATTAGATAAGGTGTTTTTTGAGCTAGGACCTCTTTCTATCAAATGGTATGGGGTATTAATAGGTATAGGTGTCTTATTAGGTTTGTGGTTAGCCATTCGTGAAGGGAAACGCCGTGGTGTTCATGAAGAAACTTTTATGGATATCGTATTAATTGCAGTTCCATCTGCAATTTTAGGGGCAAGAATTTACTATGTATTATTTGAATTCGATTATTATTCTAAGCATTTAATTGAAATTCCACAAATTTGGAATGGTGGCTTGGCTATTCACGGCGGCTTAATTGGTGCTTTTATTGCTAGTTATATTTTTTCAAAGAAAAAAGGTATATCATTTTGGAAATTAGCTGATATTGCAGCTCCTAGCATTCTTGTTGGACAAATGCTTGGACGCTGGGGAAATTTTATGAATCAAGAGGCTCATGGGGGAGAAGTTACTCGTTCATTTTTAGAGGGTCTACATTTACCAACTTGGATTATTAACCAAATGTATATTGATGGTGCTTACTACCACCCGACATTCTTATATGAATCAATGTGGAGCTTGCTAGGAATTATCTTATTATTGTCTTTACGAAAGGTAAATCTTAGACGTGGTGAAATGTTCTTAACTTATTTAATTTGGTATTCAGTTGGTCGATACTTTATTGAGGGTCTTCGTACAGATAGCTTAATGTTAACAGATACAATTAGGATGGCTCAGTTTATTTCTGTATTAATTATTGTGTTTGCGATTATTGTTCTTGTTTATCGTAGGGTTAAAGGATTATCTAATGATCGTTATTTAGATGCATAATCAATTGAAATAGCGGGTGAGGGGGGATTCGTTTTGGAAACATTGAAAAATGGGTTAAAAGTAGGTTTGTTGACATCTTGGAAGATGGGGAAAATCATCTTTCCAATTTCATTCATTTTAACGATCGTGAAAGAGACGAGTCTCATGGACTGGTTTGTGAACCTACTCGAACCTTTAATGAGTTTTATCGGTTTAAAAGGTGATGCAGCAATTGTTTTAGTTTTAGGTAATGTATTAAATTTATATGCCGCGATCGGCGCAATGCTTCCAATGGACTTAACGATGAAGGAAGCCTTAATTTTGGCAGTTATGCTAAGTTTCTCTCATAATTTATTCATAGAAACGAGTGTAGCAACAGCGGTAGGGATTCGTGCTTCCTTTGTAGTGTTTGTGAGAGTTGGTTTCGCAATCATATCTGCATTATGTTTGCATTTCTTTTGGCCAGGTGGAACGGAAATTGTTCATAAGGGTATAGCAGTTGCAGAGGCAGCAAACGTTGGCGGTTTGGAGTTAATAAAAACGGCCATTATTGCATCTGCCCTTGGCATTTATAAGTTAGTTATTATCGTTATTCCTTTGATGGTAGTGATCCAATTTGCAAAAGATTTAGGCTGGATGAACTACATTACAAAATTCTTATCACCTTTTACAAAATTACTAGGTGTAGAATCAAAGGCTGGTGTTACATTAGCAGCAGGTTTATTTTTCGGATTAGCTTTTGGTGCTGGTGTTATGATTCAAGCAGTAAAAGAAGATGGCGTTTCAAAGAAGGATTTATATTTAGTATTCTTGTTTTTAGTGGCATGTCATGCGGTAATTGAAGATACACTAATCTTTATCCCCTTAGGTATTCCGGTATGGTATTTATTTGTCATAAGATTTTTTGTAGCTTTAATTGTTACATGCTTTGTAGCGAGAATAATAGGTAAGGTTAGTAAGAAATCCGAAACTAGCTTAAACGCGGAAATGAAATAGTAGCAGTTAGAGAGGGAATTCTAATGAAAATTACAACATTATTATTTGACTTAGATGGTACATTGATCAACACAAACGAACTAATTATTGCGTCCTTCATGCATACATTAGAGAAGTTTTATCCTGGTAAATATAAACGTGAGCATGTTATTCCATTTATGGGTCCAACATTAACGGAATCTTTTTCAACAGTTGATGCAAATCGTGTAGAAGAGCTAATTACAGAATATCGTCGCTTTAATGTTGAGATGCACGATGAGTTTGTTGAGGAATATGAGACTGTTTATGAAACGATTGAAACTTTGCACGAACAAGGTTATAAGATTGGTATTGTAACGACAAAGGCAAGAAATGTAGTAGAAATGGGTTTAAGCTATAGTCGTTTAAAACAATTTTTTGATGTTGTCATTACAATCGACGATGTTCAAAATGCGAAACCACATCCAGAGCCAATACAATTAGCGTTGAAAAAGTTAAATGCTACGCCTGAGGAAACAATTATGGTAGGCGATAACTACCATGATATTGAAGGTGGCAAAAATGCTGGAACGAAAACAGCAGGTGTTGAATGGTCACTTAAAGGGAAAGAATTTTTAGAATCGTATCATCCAGACTATATGTTAGAAAAAATGAGCGATATCTTAACAATTATAGGAAATGAAGAAAAGTGAGAAATACGAAAAGATACAATATTGAGGGGAAAAACTCACTTTGGCAGCTATACAAGACAGTATCATTTTGGAAAACTTTTCGAAACGTAATCGTCATTGAAGTTGCAAGATATATTCCGTTTTTTAGCGTGAAAAACTGGATGTATAGACGACTAATTGGTATGAAAATTGGAAATTACACTGCTTTTGCTTTTAAAGTTACTCCAGACTTAATGTTTCCAGAGCTAATCTCAGTAGGGAATAATTCAATCATTGGTTATAATACTACGATTTTAGCACATGAATATTTAATAAACGAATATCGTTTAGGAGAAGTAATAATAGGGGATAATGTGTTAGTTGGCGCAAATACTACGATATTACCTGGTGTAGTAATTGGTGATGGAGCGAAAATTTCTGCAGCAACTTTAGTCAATAAAGATGTACCAGCAGGAGCGTTTGTTGGCGGGAATCCAATGACAATCATTTCGTTACCTGATGCCAAAATTAGTATAAGGTAATATTTGTAAAATAAAAAAGTGGTTCCATTATTCATTGTTTTATGTAAAATAATAAATTGGACTACTTTTGAATTTTTTAAAGGTGGAAATTGTTCGTCGTATACAAATTCTTAAAATTTGGACGACGACTATTTCCTCTTTTTGTATGATATACTGTGATAAGCTGGAAAAACTGGAGGATCGAATGTCTGAAAATTTGGGGAATCAAACAAATCAATTTCATAATGTCGTTTCGTTCTCGTTACCAAAAGATTATTTCTACGAAAAAGGTATGAAAGCTTATAATAGTAACGATACTGAACAAGCGATTTATTATTTAAAAAAAGCTGCTGAAAACGAAGAAAATCAAACTGTACTAGTTGATATTTCTCGAAAGCTTTTATCAATGCATCAATACCAAACGTCTATTACAATTTTAGAATATATATTAGATAAGTTCCCTGCAAATGAAGATGTGTATTATTTATTAGCATTTGCTTTTTTTGAATTGGGATTATTTCAAAAAGCCAATCTTTATGCTCAAAAGTACTTAGAAATAGGTACTGATGAAGACCAGTTAGATGAACTGGAAGATTACTTAGATATTATCCATAGTGAAGAAGATGATGATCTAAGTATTAATGATGATTTACTTGTCCTTCAAGAAAGAGTAACAAGTTATTTAGCTAATCATGATTGGAAATCTGCCAAAACAACTTTACTCAATATAGTGGATAAATACCAAGAATTTTGGCCTGCTTACAATAACTTGGCTTTAGTTGAACTACATTTAGGAAATCATGATGAATCCGAAAGAGTACTTCATTATGTATTAGAACAAAATCCTGGAAACCTTTCAGCTCTTATTCATTTAACAATGTTAAAAAGAATTTTAAATGAACAAGAGGCTGCTCAAGAATACTTGATGAGTTTGTCTAATATTGTTCCGATTTCTGAGGAACATCGACATAAACTTGGCGTACTGTTTTATCAATTCCAACAATTCGAGCAAGCTTTTAAGCTATTTCACTTACTTTATATGGATAGACCGAATCGTGAAGTCCAATTTTATTATATGTATAGTGATGCAGCATATAGATCCGGTCGGGTTCAACTTGCAGAGCGTATCTGGAATTTAGAAATGTCAGAAGCTTTTGAGGACCATGAAGAATTGGCTCCTTGGGTCGACAAGAAACACTCAACGAACGAAATAGAAAAACTAATGTCAGAAACAGAGTACCAAGCAAAATACTCTAATTCGAATAGTGAGCGTTGGGGTTTAATCTATTTTATGAAGGAATATTATTACGATCAAAAATTCAGTTCAATCCTTCAAGATTTAGAACCGTTAGATCATATGGGTATCGATGAACAAATAGAGCAAGTAATGTTAAATAATATGTGCTATATGGAACCACACCCATCATTGAAAATTGTCATAGATGGTGCGAAGAAAATTCAAACTTACTGGGAAGATGACTATGTACTTCTACGAAATCAACTTCAGTTATGGTTTTTCTCAATTTGTGAATTAACATTGAAGTATAAAGAATTACCAGTAAATGAAAATGCTTTATTAGCAGCTACACATTATCTTGTAGAAAATGAAGAAAAACGTGTATCACAAAAGAAAATTGCAGCAAACTATAATATCTCTACTTATTTGTTAAATAAAGGCATTAGCGCCATTCGAAGCTTGTTTTAATACCAAATGGTGTTAGGCAAGCTTTCTTTAATTTTACATGAGCATATGATTTGTCGTTTTCTGTGGTTTAGTTATAGGATAGTGTTAGTTAATAATATAGGAAAATGAGTTATTCAAGTACAAGGAGTGGAATAGTAATGGAAGAAAAAATTTATGACGTTATAATCATTGGTGCAGGACCAGCGGGGATGACTGCTGCGGTTTACACATCTCGTGCAAATCTGTCTACTTTAATGATGGAACGTGGAGTACCAGGTGGCCAAATGGCTAATACAGAAGAAATTGAAAACTATCCTGGTTTCGATAGTATTTTAGGACCGGATTTATCAAACAAAATGTTTGATCATGCGAAAAAATTTGGTGCTGAATATGCATATGGTGATATAAAAGAAATAGTTGATGGTAAAGAATATAAAACAGTTATTGCTGGTAAAAAAGAATATAAAGCGCGCGCGATTATTATTACAACAGGTGCAGAATATAAGAAAATCGGTGTTCCTGGTGAGCAAGAGCTTGGCGGTCGCGGAGTATCTTACTGTGCTGTTTGTGATGGCGCGTTCTTTAGAGATAAAGAATTAGTAGTAATTGGTGGAGGCGATTCAGCAGTTGAAGAAGGCGTTTACTTAACTCGTTTTGCTTCAAAAGTGACAATTGTACATCGTCGTGATGAACTACGTGCACAAAAAATCCTTCAAGATCGTGCGTTTGCAAATGAAAAAATTTCATTCATTTGGAATACAACATTAAAGCAAATCAACGGAACAGATGGCAAAGTTAGTGGTGTTACTTTAGTAAATACACAAAACGGTGAAGAATCTGATTTTAAAACAGATGGAGTATTTATTTATATTGGAATGCTACCACTTACAAAACCATTTGTTAACTTAGGCATTACAAATGAAAATGGTTATATTGAAACAAATGATGTAATGGAAACAAAAGTTCCTGGAATTTTTGCTGCAGGTGATGTACGTGAAAAAACATTACGTCAAGTTGTAACAGCTACTGGTGATGGAAGTATTGCAGCTCAAGCAGTTCAACATTATATTGAAGAATTAAAAGAAGAGTTAACGAAAACAAACTAATTCCAACAATCAGCTTACAATTTTTACCGAATGGTAGAAACGTTAAAGTGTAAATGGAATTGTAATATTCTGAAATTTATATGTAATTAGGGTGTAACTTTCTTGCAATATAAATACTGTAATATAGATAACAACCAGAGAGCCCCCTAATATATATGGAACATGGATATGCGCTTGTCCATGTTCCCTTTTTTTGTTTATCGATAATATAGCCTAAATTAAATCCTAGATTAGAACATAATAATATGTTTTAACTAGGATTTTCGTA
Source organism: Bacillus sp. JJ664 (assembly GCF_036962205.1). Taxonomy (NCBI): domain Bacteria; kingdom Bacillati; phylum Bacillota; class Bacilli; order Caryophanales; family Bacillaceae; genus Bacillus; species Bacillus sp. JJ664. The sequence continues at coordinate 48,883 of NZ_JBALMS010000045.1, forward strand.
TGCCATACTCCTTTCAGTATTTCAAGTGATCATTCATGGTTACGAGTTGTTGTTGTAGGTGTTTAAAGGTATAATATAGATTGGGCAGTTGCAACTAACTGTAAGAAGATTGTAAGTGAGGTATAGAAAATGCAAAGAGTTACACATTGTGTTTTGTTAAAAGAAAATAACATCCTCCTGTTACAAAAGCCTAGAAGAAACTGGTGGGTTGCTCCTGGCGGAAAGATGGAGCCAGGTGAAAATATTCGAGAAGCAGTTGTTCGCGAATATCGAGAGGAAACCGGTGTCTATTTAAAAAACCCAAAATTAAAAGGTGTTTTCACAATTATTATAGAAGAAAATGAAAAAGTAGTTAATGAATGGATGATGTTTTCATTTTTAGCTACAGAATTTGATGGTGAAAACCAAGATGAATGTGAAGAAGGGATTCTTCGTTGGCATTCAATTGATGATGTGAAAAACCTTCAAATGGCTGAAGGAGATTATCATATTATTGACTATCTACTAAAAGGTACTGAAATTCTACATGGTACATTTGTATATACACCAGATTTTGAACTATTACGATATCGATTAAATCCAAGTTAATGAATAAATCTTAGAAAGGGTGGAATTAGAGTGGCTACAAGATCGCATGTAAACATGGTCATTATTACCGGGATGTCCGGTGCTGGTAAAACAGTCGTTGTGCAAGCATTAGAAGATATAGGATATTTCTGTGTTGATAATCTTCCGCCAGCATTACTTCCTAAGTTTGTAGAATTATTGAAAGATCCAGATCATCATACAACAGATAAAGTTGCGCTTGTAATGGATCTTCGTGGACGAGAGTTTTTTGATCAATTAGGCAGTTCATTAGATCAGTTAATGACAACTCCTTCAATCATCCCGCAAATATTATTTTTAGATGCTACAGATTCTGCATTAGTTACAAGATATAAAGAAACTCGTCGTTCGCATCCATTATCACCAACTGGATCTCCATTAAAAGGGATTGAGATGGAACGAGCTTTATTGGCTCAAGTGAAGGGGCGCGCGCAGTTAATATATGATACGTCAGATTTAAAGCCTAAAGCTTTAAGAGAAAAGATTATTAAGCAATTCCGTCAGAATGAACAAGAAGGTTTTTCAGTAAATATTGAGTCATTTGGTTTTAAATATGGCATTCCAATTGATGCTGATTTAGTATTCGACGTTCGTTTCTTACCAAATCCCTTTTACATTGAATCGATGAGACCTTTGACTGGCCTTGATAAAGAGGTTTCCTCATACGTACTGAAATTTAACGAGACAACTGAATTTATGTTGAAATTAATTGATTTAGTTAGTTTCATGTTACCTCAATATAAAAGAGAAGGTAAAAGACAATTAATCATAGCGATTGGTTGTACAGGCGGTCAACACCGATCAGTTACATTAGCAGAATACTTAGCCGACTACTTTAAAGACCAATATGATACAAACGTTAGTCATCGTGATGTTGAGAAAAGGAGCCATAAATAATGCCGAGCGAACAATCAAAAATCGTCATTATTGGAGGCGGCACGGGCCTATCTGTTTTAGTACGAGGTTTAAAAAAACATCCAGTTGATATAACGGCAATTGTGACAGTAGCTGATGATGGTGGAAGTTCAGGACGTTTACGAGATGAACTGAAAATCCCGCCTCCAGGAGATGTTCGTAATGTACTGGCAGCGTTGTCAGACGTGGAACCAATGCTAGAAGAATTATTCCAACATCGTTTTACAACAACAGGAGATTTATCTGGACATTCACTTGGGAATTTAATGTTAAGTGCAATGACAGATATTACTGGGGATTTTTATCGTGCAATTATAGAGATGAGAAAAGTTTTAAATGTTAGAGGTAAGGTAATTCCGGCTGCTAATCAGAGCGTTGTTTTAAAAGCAGAGCTTGAAGATGGAACAATTGTTTCAGGCGAGTCGAAGATACCTTATTCTGGTAAGAAGATTGAAAAAGTCTTTCTATCTCCTAGTAATGTAGAACCGATAAACGAGGCAATTGTTGAAATAGAGAAGGCTGATTTAATTGTTATAGGGCCGGGTAGTTTATATACAAGTATTCTACCTAATTTATTAGTATCTGACATTGGTAAGGCTGTTATGTCTGCTAAAGCAAAAAAAGTATATGTATGTAATGTAATGACGCAGGCTGGCGAAACATTACATTATAGTGCGAGTGATCATGTAAAAGCATTAAATCATCACATGGATTCAAGCTTTATTGACACGATTATCGTGAATGAAGGGAAAATCCCAAATAATATTTTAAAACGATATAACGAGGAATTATCACAACAAGTATTGTTTGATTTAGATCAACTGAATGAATTAAACCTTGAAGTTGTTACGAAGCCAATTATTAAATATGATAATAACGTCATTCGACATGACACCGTAAAACTGGCGGAAATTTTATGTGACTTAATTCCAACTAAAGTTAAAGTTAAAAAGGGTAAAATGAAATAAATTTTTAAAATGTGTTAAAAGGAGGGGGTGATTCAAATGTCCTTTGCATCCGAGACAAAGAAAGAATTAACAACAATTGAAATTAAGGATTGCTGCTCTAAATCTGAATTATCTTCATTAATTCGAATGAATGGTTCTTTATCAATTGCAAATCGCCAATTTATTGTAGATGTTGTTACTGAAAACGCTGCGATTGCCAGAAGAATTTATGTATTAATAAAACGTGTTTACGATGTGGACGTTGAATTGCTCGTTCGTAAAAAGATGCGTTTAAAAAAGAATAATGTGTACATCGTTCGCATTAAAGAAGAAGCAAAACACATTTTAAATGACCTATATATTACGGGTGAAGGGTTTACATTTACGAATGAAATTGCGAAAGAATTAATTGAAAAGAAGTGTTGTAAACGCTCATATTTAAGAGGGGCATTTTTAGCTGGAGGATCGGTAAATAATCCAGAGACATCTTCTTATCACTTAGAAATTTTTTCATTATACAAAGAACACACAGAAGCAATTTGTCGTTTGATGAATGAATTTGGTTTAAATGCAAAGACTTTAGAACGTCGAAAAGGCTATATTACTTATTTAAAGGAAGCAGAAAAAATTACTGAGTTTTTAAATATTGTTGGTGCTCACTCGGCTTTATTACGATTTGAAGATATCCGTATTGTGAGAGATATGAGAAACAGTGTTAATCGTCTAGTTAATTGTGAAACTGCGAACTTAAATAAAACAATTAGTGCTGCATTCCGCCAAATTGAAAATATTAAATATATTCAGAGCTCAGTTGGTTTAGATATTTTACCTCCTAAATTACGTGAGATTGCAGAACTACGTGTAGAGTACGAGGATGTAACCTTAAAAGAATTAGGTGAAATGGTATCGAGCGGATCAATTAGTAAATCAGGAATAAATCATCGACTAAGAAAAATAGATGAAATTGCTGATAAACTTCGAGCTGGAGAGCCGATAAAAATTAAATAAATAGAACAGGGAGGAACGTATTTTGTTAGAAAAAAGAGGGAAAGTATTACTGGAAACTGGCATTCAAGCCCGTCCAGCAGCACAATTTGTACAAATCGCAACAAGATTTCGTTCAGAAGTTTTGTTAGCATATAAAGGTAAGCAAGTTAACGTAAAAAGTATCATGGGCGTAATGAGTTTAGCTGTACCATTTGGCGAAGAAGTTGTCATTACTGTAACTGGCGACGACGAGGTCGAAGCAATGCAAGAAGTGCTTAAGTTTATTGGTGAAGAAATATAATGTAAAAGGACATTCATTTTAATGGAATGTCCTTTTGGTTTGTAGACAAAGTAAATACAAAGAGATTCAGACTGATTGAAAACGCTTGTCTTTCGAGGCGTAAAGCCGGATGAGGAGTGGAGTTACCTTTGACGGTAATGAGCACCGCAAGTAGGTGAAGCAACGAAGAAAGCGAGCGTTTGTCAACAGTCTGGAAGGACATTCATTTTAATGGAATGTCCTTTTTAGTTTTATAGAACCGTAGGGGAATTGTATAAACATCTTTGTTAATAGCTACAATTATGAAAATAGGTATGTAATTTAATTGAACCAGGAGGATAAAATTTTTTCTTGTAGAAGAATTTTAATGTAGCTAATTCAATTCAATAATTTACAAGCAATTCCAAAAAGGAAAGGAGAGCTTTTCACTATGTACGAACCAAAAACGAAAGAAACGAATAATAGTGTCATTGAGTTTATTGAAGATGTTGAAAATCCTAAAAAACGTGAAGATGCATATAAGTTATTAGATCTATTTACAGAAGTAACAGGTTATGAAGCAAAGATGTGGGGACCAAGTATTATTGGATTTGGTGCATATCATTATAAATATAAAACGGGCCACGAAGGTGATGCGCCATTAGTTGCCTTTTCACCACGTAAAGCGAAAGTTAGCTTATATTTTGCGCCGGATGATCCACATCGAGTGGCTTTATTAAAGAATTTTGGTAAACATACAACTGGGAAATCTTGTGTGTACATAAACAAATTAGCTGATGTTGATGTAAATGTCTTGAGGTCTTTAATTGAGAATACGGTAAAGTTTATGAAGGAAAGCTATCCGGACCAACAGTAGTAGGGGCATCATACTTATTTAGTACACAACTCTTTTTTATATACAATGTAATGATTTTGAAGAAGGAGTGTTGAAATGAGTGAATTAAAAGTAATCGAAACCTTCAAAAACGCCCTTCAAAACTATTCCCTGGAGCAACTAAGATATAAATCAGCAGATGGGGTATGGTCTATTTGTCAAATGTACGACCATTTAATTCTTGTAGCACTCGAGTACCTTGAAAATGTGGAAGCATGTGCAGTATCAAAGGAAGAACAAAAGCTCGGGAAATCAGAGTTTGGTGGGAACTTGTTTAAGAATGGAGGATTTCCTCCAATTAAAATCAGATTACCAGACGAGTTAAATGCTCCACCAAATAATTCTGATTGCAACGAAGTCCTTTTGACTCGGCTAGAACAAGTAGAGAAAAAGATGCAATATTGGCAGTCTACAGTAGATCAAATAAATCCAAATTACAAGGTTAAACATGGTGGTTTCGGATGGCTCAATGCGAGGGAATGGTTTGATTTGGTCGACATGCATTTCCGTCATCATCTACGTCAGAAATCAGAATTAGAAGATAGAATTGCATTCTTAAGAACCTAAACAGAAATCCTCCAAACTGTTCATTGGAGGATTCTTGTTTATAGATTGTTATTTTGTTGTTTAATTTCCTCACCAGCTAAAATGATATTGGCCGTTTCAATGGTTCGATGTTCATTTACAGACTCGCCTGGTTCAAGATTGTTTAAATCCGCAGTGATCTTTAGTTCCTCCTCAAGATGAAGGGGCTTCTTTTTTTTGTCCATTCTGTTTAGACCTCCAAATTAAATCGAAATGTAAGAGACAATTCTCTAACGTTAGTCTTAACGAATTCTTGAGCTTCATTCAAGTTTTATAGAAAGTGGAAAGTGACATGATGGAAGAATAGAAAGGAAATAAAAAAACTAGCCGATAAAAATCGACTAGTTTCTATTCTGATTACTTAATTGTTGCAGTGCTAGAAATTACTTTATCAATTAAACCGTACTCTAACGCACGTTCAGATGTCATGAAGTTATCACGTTCTGTGTCACGCTCAATTGTTTCCAAAGGTTGACCAGTACGCTCTGCAAGAATACCGTTTAACTTATCACGTAAGAATAAGATACGTTTTGCAGCAATTTCAATTTCTGTTGCTTGACCTTGAGCTCCACCTAATGGTTGGTGAATCATTACTTCCGCATTTGGAAGGGCAAATCGTTTACCTTTTTCACCAGCAGCCAATAAGAATGCACCCATTGAAGCAGCCATACCAATACAGATAGTAGAAACTTGTGGCTTAATAAAATTCATTGTGTCATAAATAGCCATACCAGCAGTAATACTTCCACCAGGACTATTTATGTAAAGTGAAATATCTTTGTCTGGATCTTCAGCAGCTAAGAATAAAAGCTGAGAGACAATCGAGTTAGCTACGTTATCATCTATTGCACTACCTAACATGATGATACGGTCTTTTAACAGACGAGAGTAAATATCATACGCACGCTCACCACGACTTGTTTGTTCAATAACTGTAGGAATTAAATTCATTTTTTCTCCTCCTTCTTAGAAACAAAAGATTGATTAATTCAATAATACCTTTAAGGTCAGAAAAGGTCAAATAAAAGAGATGCTACATTCAGTGTATTCTTTCGACTAAAAAATATTAACGACTTAAAAAAATATTCATTAAGTAATACTTCAACATCATTAACGACTTTTCCTATTTTTAAACGAAAGATTATGTAGTTTTTCTTATGATTAATTTATATTCTAAAGATACGTTAACTTGAGGTTTGTTTTCTAGTTTGTCATAGATACATTTAAATGCATTTTCTGCCTGTTGTTTGATTGGATTATGTATTGAAGTAATGTCTAAAACTCTGGACATTAAGTGATTATCAAAACCAACAACAGCTAAATCACCAGGTATATTCATTCCTTTTCTTTTTGCCTCGGAGACAATACCAGCTGCTACGAAGTCATTTGCACAAATGATGGCATCAGGTCTATCCTTTAATTTACATAATTGATTTAATACTTCTTCGCCATCGGCAGCAGAATACACTTCAGTAAAGGTATACTCATTCCTAATTGGCATTTTATTGAGCTTTAATAGATCGTTATAGGCTTGAATTCTTCTTATAGTATTCAATCCATTCATTCTTCCAAAGGCATTCCCAATTTTCCGATAACCCTTTTGAATTAAATATTCTAGTGCCATGTAATAACCGATATATTGGTCTAAATAAACAGAAGGGACAAAGTTTGAATCAACTCTTTCTAACGCAACAATCGGTCCATATTTACAATATCGTTCAATGTCACTCCATTCTGAAGCCCTAACAGTAATAACCAAAGCATCTATCTCTTTTCTCCGTAAAGCCTCTAACGCTTCTATTTCACCTGTTTTTTCATAACTTGTATTATAAGTAATTGTTTTAAAACCATGTTCGTTTGCAATGGAAATAAAACTATTGATGTATGGTAAGCTGAGCTCATTAATCTCAGGGGTGATGATCCCGATTAAAAAGTTTCTTCCTCTTTTTAATTTAACTGCATTTAAATTCGGTACGTAATCAAATTGTTCAATTACTTTTAAGACTCTTTTTTTCGTTTCTTCGTTCACGTGAGGATGGTTGTTTAATACACGAGAAACTGTGCTTGGTGATACGTTTGATATTTTGGCAATCTCTTTTATATTCAACATACGCTTTATCTCCTAGCATGAATTACTTCTATTATTACTACATTATCATAAAAGCGGTTACGACTCTTGTTTGAAAATTTTATATTTTTATTTGAAAAGGTATTGACCTGAAATGCATTTCAGAAATTATGATATCGGTGTAAGCAGAATATAAAAATAAGAATCTAGTAGGAGGACATTAAGTATGAGTACTAATCAAACGAGCTTCCCAGAGGGTTTTCTTTGGGGTGGAGCAACTGCAGCTAATCAACTAGAGGGAGCATTTAATGAAGGAGGAAAGGGTTTATCAATTTTTGATATGGTTGTTTTTGTACCAAAAGAAGAGCGAGATCCAACTGGTCATTCGATGGATATAACAAATGAACAACAATTAGAAGAAGTATTAGCAGGAAAAGCAGGGGACAATTTCCCAAAACGTCGTGGAATTGATTTCTACCATCGATATAAAGAAGATATTGCACTATTTGCAGAAATGGGTTTCAAAACATTTCGAATGTCTATTTCTTGGCCACGTATTTTTCCACAGGGAGATGAAATGGAACCAAATGAAGAAGGTCTTGAATTTTATGACAAAGTATTCGATGAGTTATTGAAATATGATATTGAACCATTGGTTACATTATCTCACTATGAAATGCCTCTGTATTTAGTACAAAATTATAATGGGTGGGCAGATCGAAGAGTAGTAGATTATTTTGTGCATTATGCTGAAACAGTTTTTAATCGTTATAAAGATAAAGTCAAATTTTGGTTAACGTTTAATGAAATCAATATATCTACGCTTAGTCCATACATAGGCAGTGGAATCATCATTGATCGTGTTGAAAATAAAGAGCAAACAATTTATCAAGCATTACACCATCAATTTGTAGCAAGTGCAAGAGCGGTTAAGGCATGTCATGAAATAATTCCAGACGGACAAATTGGTTGTATGTTAGCACGAATGGAGACTTATCCTGAAACATGCAATCCAGATGATGTGTTAGAAGCGCTTAAAGAAGACCAAATGAATCTATTCTTTACGGATGTACAAGTACGAGGTTATTATCCAAGTTTTATGAAACGTTATTTTGATGAAAACGATATTACTATTGATATATTACCAGGAGATGAAGAAATCTTATTACAACATACAGTGGATTTCTTATCATTTAGTTATTACATGACAATGGTTTCAAGTGGGGCACCTGGAAAAATGAAGGAAAAGGGTAACTTCTTTAGTGGTATTAAAAATCCTTATTTAAAAGCATCAGACTGGGGGTGGCAAATTGATCCAAAAGGATTACGTATATCATTAAAGAAAATGTATGATCGTTATCAAGTACCTTTATTTATTGTAGAAAATGGACTTGGAGCATACGATACTGTAGAAGATGATGGGTCAATTAATGACTTTTATCGTATAGAGTATTTACGGGCGCATATTGAGGAAATAAAAGAAGCGATTAACGATGGAGTAGACGTAATTGGATATACCAGTTGGGGATGTATCGACCTGATTAGTGCAGGTACTTCTGAAATGTCCAAACGTTACGGTTTCATCTATGTTGACCAAGATGATGAAGGTAACGGAACATTAGAAAGACGTAAGAAAAAGAGCTTTGATTGGTACAAAAAAGTAATTGCGACAAATGGTGAAGATTTATAATTCGATAGGAATTTGGCGTGAAAAATAAATTTATCAGAAAATACAAATTTTTCATATTGAAAGCGTTGACGAAGCTTATTTTATATGGTAATTTTGTTTTAAATAAATCTTATTTATTAGGGTTGTTACTGTTCGGCAGGCAAAACCTAAATTATCTTCAGTTTAGGAGCTTCATTCCTTTACGATGGTAATTTAGGTTTTTTTCATTTTCTAATGTGAGGAGGGGCGATATGGAAATTGCGAAGGTATTTAATAATAATGTAATTAGTGTGATCAACGAAAAAAATCAAGAATTAGTTATTATGGGTCGCGGAATTGCTTTTCAAAAGAAAAGAGGAGACCAAGTAAAAGAAGAAAAAATTGAGAAGATATTTACCTTAGAAAACAAAGACGTTTCAGAGAGATTTAAAAAATTATTATACGAAGTTCCAATGGAATATATGAAAGTATCAGAGGAAATTATTCAATTCGCAAAAATGACAATTGGTAAAAAGTTAAATGAAAGTATTTATGTTTCATTAACAGATCATATTTACTTTGCAATTGATCGGAACAAACGTGGTTTGCATATAAAAAATGGATTGCTTTGGGAAACAAAAAGAATTTACAAAGATGAATTTGCGATAGGAAAAGAAGCATTAAAAATGATTGAAAAAAATCTCGGTGTGGCTCTTCCTGAAGATGAAGCTGCTTTTATTGCCCTACACATTATAAATGCCGAACTAAATGAAGAAATGCCCAATATCATCAATATAACAAAAGTAACCCAAGAAATTTTAAACATTGTAAAATATCATTTTAAAATTGATTTTGATGAAGAATCACTATATTACTATCGATTTATCATTCATTTGAAATTCTTTGCACAGAGATTATTTCATGGAACTGTTATGAATAGCGATGATGATTTCTTATATGATTTAGTTAATAGTAAGTATACTGAATCATTCAAATGTGCAGAAAAAATTAAACAGTATATAAAATCAGAGTATAAAAATGATTTAACAAATGAAGAAATGCTGTATTTAACAATTCATATTGAAAGAGTAGCACGTCATCAATAATTTTTTCTTTACCAAAAAAGAAAGGGATTTCTTTTAAACTTAACAATAGAATAAACGATAATAGGATTGTTACTGATTATGCAGGCAAAACCTAAATTACTAAAAATATGAGACCACTGTCTTGTATTTCTAGTAGTTTAGGTTTTTCTTTTTCTTAAAAATAAAGTAAAGAAGGTAGGGGAAGTTAGTGAAATACAACCAATTGGCAAGTGACATTATTGAAAAAGTTGGTGGGAAATCGAATATTAGTAGTGTCACACACTGTATTACAAGATTACGATTCCAATTGAAAGATGATGGTATTGCAAAAACAGATGAGATCAAACGATTAAATGGTGTCATCACCGTTATGCAAAGCGGTGGACAATATCAAGTAGTAATTGGAAATCACGTATCAGATGTATATAACGCAGTACTTGAAGTTGGTAACTTTCATTCTAGCAACAATAAAGAAACGAGTAATGAGAAAAAAGGAAATCTTTTTAATAAGTTCATAGATATTATTTCAGGTGTATTTAGTCCAGTCTTAGGTGTTTTAGCAGCGACAGGAATGATTAAAGGTTTTGCTGCATTTTTCCTTGCTTTAGGTTGGATTACTCAGGAATCAGGCACATATCAAATACTGAATGCGGCCGGAGATTGTTTATTCTATTTCTTCCCTATTTTCCTTGGGTATACAGCAATGAAAAAGTTTGGTGGAAATACGTTTATTGGAATGGCAATTGGTGCAGCTCTCGTTTATCCTGCTTTAACTGGATTAAGTACAGGTAAGCCTTTATATACACTTTTTGTAGGTACAATTTTTGAATCACCAATTCATATTACGTTTTTAGGAATCCCAGTTATTTTAATGAGTTATTCTTCTTCGGTTATACCGATCATCGTAGCTGCATATTTTGCAGTAAAAGTAGAAAAGTTTTTTAAAAATGTTATTCCTGATGTAGTCAAAACATTTTTAGTACCATTTTGTACTGTGTTAGTGATCGTGCCGATAACTTTTATTGTAATTGGTCCAGTATCGACTTGGGCAGGTAGTTTATTAGGCGCAGCAACATTATGGGTTTACAATTTAAGTCCAGTTGTAACAGGAGTATTATTAGGCGGATTCTGGCAAGTGTTTGTTATTTTTGGTCTTCATTGGGGGCTTATTCCAATTGCGATTAATAATATGACAACATCAGGAGCAGATCCTATATTAGCAATGGTATTTGCTGCTTCATTTGCTCAAATCGGTGCAGTTTTAGCAGTTTGGATTAAAACGAAAAACAAAAATATTAAATCATTAAGTATTCCAGCGTTTATCTCAGGAGTTTTTGGCGTAACTGAACCTGCAATCTATGGTGTGACTTTGCCGTTGAAAAAACCATTTATCATGAGCTGTATTGCGGCCGGAATAGGTGGTGGAATTTTAGGGGTTGCAGGCACTCACGGTTATTTATTGGGTGGACTAGGTATCTTTGGTATCCCAAACTTTATTAGTCCAAAAGATGGTATTTCAGAAGGTTTTTGGGGAGCAATCATTTCAATCGTTGTATCATTCGTTATTGGTTTTATCTTAACGTATTTATTTAGCTTTAAAGATGTAAAAGACTTTGATGAAAAAGAAGAAGCAACAACAAATAAATCGTTTCAAACTAACTTAAACAGACAGCAAGAAGTTTTTAGCCCAATTACAGGGAAAATTGTAGAACTAAAAGATGTTACCGATCCTGTATTTAGTAAAGGGGTGATGGGAAAAGGTATTGCCATCGATCCAACTGAAGGAAAAGTTGTTTCTCCAATTAACGGTACAGTTTCAACTATTTTTAAAACAAAACACGCAATTGGATTAATTGATGAAAATGGAGCGGAAGTGTTAATTCACGTTGGCTTAGACACAGTTCAATTAGATGGTAAATATTTTACGGCCCATATTGAAGCTGGGGATAAAGTAAGTGTTGGTGATTTATTATTAGAGTTTGATATAGAACAAATTAAATTAGCAGGTTTTCAAACAATTACTCCTGTCATTCTAACAAATTCAGCAAATTATTTAGATGTCTTTGGTACGGATAAAAAAACTGTATTTGCGAAAGAACGACTAATAACAATTATTGGATAAACCAGAACGGAGGATCAACGAATGGCTACTAAGAATTTAAATAGCTTCCCAGAGAACTTTCTTTGGGGAGGTGCAATAGCTGCTAATCAAGCTGAAGGTGCATATTTAGAAGGTGGAAAAGGATTAACAACAGTCGACTTACTTCCAACTGGTAAGGAGCGCTTTTCACTGATGTTAGGAAATGTAGATTCATTGGAGTTAAAAGATGGGGTTTATTATCCCTCGCATGAAGCAATTGATTTCTACCATCGATTTAAAGAGGATATTGCATTATTTGCAGAAATGGGATTTAAATGTTTACGACTTTCGATTGCATGGGCAAGAATTTTTCCAAATGGAGATGATTTATCTCCAAATGAAGAAGGATTACAATTTTATGATCAAGTCTTCGATGAACTTTTAAAATATAATATTGAACCAGTCGTCACGACTTGTCATTTTGATGTGCCAATTAATCTTGTTGAGAAGTACGGTAGCTGGAAAAATAGAAAAATGATTGAGTTTTATGAGAAATATTCAAGAACAATCTTTGAAAGATATAAAGATAAGGTTAAGTACTGGATGACCTTTAATGAAATTAATATGTTATTACATGCCCCTTTTATTGGAGCTGGAATTGTTATCAAAGAAGGTGAGGATAAAAAGCAGGTTCTTTATCAGGCAGCTCATCACCAGTTAGTAGCAAGCGCATTAGCAGTTAAGGCATGCCATGAGATTATTCCAAATGGACAGATTGGTTGTATGTTAGCTGCTGGCGCAACGTATCCTTATACTTGCCATCCAAATGACATATGGGAAGCAATCGATAAAGACCGCGAATCATATTTCTTCATTGATGTACAATCAAGGGGCGAATACCCTGGCTATGCAAAGAGATACTTTAAAGAAAATAATTTACAAATTAGAATGGAGAAAGATGATGAAGAAATCTTAAAAAATCACACAGTAGATTATATCGGTTTTAGTTATTATGCTAGTCGATGTGCTAGCACTGACCCTGAAGTACTAAGTAAATTAACTGAAGGTAATATATTTGCATCAATAAAAAATCCATATTTAAATGAATCAGAGTGGGGATGGCAAATTGATCCAAAAGGATTACGTGTTACTTGTAATCAACTACATGATCGTTATCAAAAACCATTATTTATCGTCGAAAACGGATTAGGAGCTAATGACGTCTTAAAGGATGGTTCAATAAACGATGACTATCGAATTGAATACTTAAAATCACACTTTATCGAAATGGCAGAAGCCATAGAAGACGGAGTAGACATTCTTGGCTATACAAGTTGGGGACCAATTGACCTAGTTAGTGCGGGAACTGGAGAAATGAAAAAAAGATACGGATATATTTACGTAGATAAAGATAATGAAGGTAACGGCACACTAAACAGAATCAAGAAAAAAAGCTTCTACTGGTATCAAGGTATCATTCAATCAAACGGCGATAATTTATAATTTACAAAATTAAAAGTAGGTGCATATGATCTTTTATCAATGCACCTACTTTTTTGCAGATCAACAAAAGTTTCCAAGCTAAAAAGCGTAAACCGTTGCGGTAAGAAACATCAAACGATATAATTAATCTTAAGGTATTGCTCAGATAAATAATCACCTATATAGTGTAACCCTACTAAGACTGGGGTGACGGTTTTAAAAACAAGAAATTCTTATAACAATATGCGTTCGTAGCTC
>NZ_JBALMS010000045.1:62878-63026 GCF_036962205.1 Bacillus sp. JJ664
AGCTCAGGGGATAGAGCACGGAAGAATCGACCTCATCGATACATCTTCGAGCGCACCAGTCGAGCCGCTACTTGCATAACCCTACTAAGACTGGGGTGACGGTTTTAAAAACAAGAAATTTTTTTATAATAATATGCGTTCGTAGCTC
>NZ_JBALMS010000045.1:63095-92840 GCF_036962205.1 Bacillus sp. JJ664
AGCTCAGGGGATAGAGCAACGGTTTCCGGTACCGTGTGTCGCAGGTTCGATTCCTGTCGAGCGCGCTAATTTTATGAAAGCCACGTGGAATAGACATCTTGGTTGATTATTTGACTGAGATCACTAACACGTGGTTTTTTATTAGGGTATATTTTCAGTTAGCAAGCCTAGCCAAAAAAGCACCACCTATAGCGAAAAAAGGAACTACATCAAATAAAATACAATACTGATCTAAAAAACTGTTATAATGAATCTTTCACATTATGTGTATTTATTAAATCGAATGTTTGAACGTTCGTATATCAACAAGAAATGAAATAGTCTAGTTTGGATAAAACTAAGTTATGAGTAATGATAAATAGAATTATGAGGTGTATAAATGAGTAAAGCTAAAGGCAAGGGCGGTACAGGAAGAGGTACAGATAAAAAAGGTTGGAATCGTTGGCAAGCAAAGGCTAAGAAAAAAGCGAATGCGAAACCTTATGTAAGTAAAGGTACTAAGAATAAAGGAACTTCGAATTAAACTAGTAATTCATAATGTGTAATTTATTAAAGATACTGTAATTTAAGGTCTTCAAAATTTTGCATTTTATGTCATCGGTATAGATAGTATGGAAAATTTACCAATCATGATTTTATTGCTTTCTGCATTTTATCATGTTATAGTTTTACTTGCGATGAGCTAATTTGAGTAAGTCGAGAGATATGCGTAAGCTAAACGCGCGAATGTGGTCGCCCGGTCTCTCGCCTCAAACGCATCAAGACGTCTGCTGCGGCAGGCGTCTTTCTTTTTGTTTCTTTATTTGTGTATAATAGTAAATAAATATTACGATTGAAGGGAATGTTTGTGTGTTAACTTTTAAAGAATACACTGTAGAAGAAATTAAAGATCCATTTGGTATTATTGAAGGTGACAGATATGAGTTTATCCTATACATTGATGTGCCTGAGGATGATGAATTATACAATGAAAAAGGTATATACATAAAAGCATTATTTGGTGTAAAAGGCGAAGAATCTAAAGTAATTAAGTATGATTTATTTGAAGTAGAAACAAATAATTATTTAGACTTCGATTTAGAGGAAGATGAAGAAGTAGAATTAAAAGAATTTTGTAAAACACATATAACTGTCGAAGATTAATTTATTCATGATTATTGCGTCATCAGGAACACAGATAGTCGTCGAAACATGGAAAATGAGTCTAAATTATAACACACTAAGTGAATTGTATTAACACAGTGTTTGGTGTATTACACACTGATAATACACTAGCAGAATCCATAAATATATTTCATTATTAAAACCTTGATTTTTCAAGGTTTTTTTATTTGTTAAAAAATAATAATAAGACTTTTTAGAAAATTGGCACAGTAATTGCAATATTAAAATTGATGAATCACTTGTTTTTGTAACGAATCAAATCTTTTGTCTTTATATGTAAAAATGTAAGCGTTACAAAAATAAGTAAATTTAAGTTTGGAGGTGGAGAATGAATATCTTATTGGTATGTTCCGCAGGGATGTCTACTAGTTTGCTTGTTACGAAAATGGAACAAGCAGCACAGGCGAAAGGAATTCAAGCTAAGATTTGGGCTGTTGCAGGTGATGCAGCAAAGGAAAATTTAGAAAAAGCAGATGTATTACTACTTGGACCTCAGGTTCGTTATCTTGCCTCAGAAATGAAGAAGCTAGCTGAACCTAAGGGAATACCAGTGGATGTTATTAACCCGGTTCATTATGGTCTTATGAACGGTGAAGCAGTATTAGAAATGGCATTAAATTTGAAGAAATAACGGGGCGTTTAAAAATTAAAGAGAAAAGAAGGTGTACTCAAGATGATGCAATTTGCTGAAAAGTATATTATGCCGGCAGCGGCGAAGTTCGGAAATCAACGTCATTTATTAGCAATTCGTGATGCGTTAATTGGTATGATCGCAATTACGATGATTGGAGCATTTGCAACTCTGATCAATAACTTAGGCGGAGCTATTAAAGGCTACGACAATATGATGGAAGCAATTTTTGGTGTGAATTGGAAAACACTAGGTGGCGACATTTGGTGGGGAACATTTGCATTCATGACAGTATTTGCTGTTGTTGGTATTGCCCATAAGCTAGCACGTTCTTATGGAGATGAAGGTTTTGAAGCAATGTTAGTTGCCTTGGCATCTTATTTTGTATTAGTTCCTCAATCTTTAGCGGCTGTATCTGTTACACTTGAAGGTGGAGAAACAGCAACAGGTGGTGCTTGGGGATTCATTAGCTGGAATTCATTAAATACTACAGCACTATTTACTGGTATCATTGTAGCGATTGTTGCAACTGAGATTTTTGTTAGATTAGCAAGAGTAAAACAATTAGTGATCAAATTACCGGATGGTGTTCCACCAGCGGTTTCAAAAGCATTTGCAAAATTATTACCTGGTATGTTAACAATTTTTATCGTAGCTCTAGTTGGATTATTATTTAGATTATATATTTCTGACGGCGTATTCTTTAACGACTGGTTAAATTCAGTACTTGTAAAACCATTAACAAATGCTGCAGATTCATTAGGCTTTGCGGTAGCAATCGCATTCTTTGTTCACTTCTTCTGGGCATTAGGTTTACACGGTCCAAATATTTTAGGTGGTATTACAACACCATTATTAACAGCATTAGGTAACCAAAATATCGATTTATACGCAAAAAATGTAACTGACTTAGATAAATATGCAGTACTAGCTGGCCCATTCTTAGATGCATTCGTTTATATGGGTGGATCTGGTACGACAATTGGATTACTGATCGCAATGTTTATTGTTAACCGTAGACGTAATAAACAAATGATCGCATTAGGTACTCCACCATCATTGTTCAATATTAATGAACCAATCATTTTCGGATTACCAATCGTATTAAACCCAGTTTGGTTAATTCCATTTATTTTAACACCAATTTTATTAACAATTATTTCTTATTTAGCAGTTGCTTCACATTTAGTGTACCCAGTTGTATCAACAATTCCTTGGGTTACTCCTCCAATTATTGGTGGTTATTTAGCAACAGGTGGTCACGTATCAGGTGCTGTATTAGCAGCAGTAAACGTAGTTATTTCAATCATCGTTTATTTACCATTCGTTGTTGTAGCTGAGCGTATGGAAGTTAAAAAAGCAACAGAAACTTCTAATAATAACACATTAAATCTTTAATAGATTTGAAGGGAAGAGTGCAAATGACTACTGACACGAATATAGAACAAATTGCATTCCAACTAATATTACATGCTGGAAACGCTAAAAGTTTATTAATGGAAGCAATGTACATTGCACGAGAAGGGAAATTTAGTGAAGCGCGAGAAAAGGTAACTGAAGCAAATGCTGAACTAAGAAAAGCTCATCATTCTCAAACGACTTTAATTCAAAGTGAGGCGAGTGGGGAAAAATATCCTATTAATATTTTGCTTGTACATGCACAGGATCATTTGATGAACTGTTTAACAACCAGGGATTTAGTTGAAGAAATTATTTTTCTACATGAAAAAACTTCACAGCTATAAATAAATGAAGGTGGTATAGCATTGGGCTATACCACCTTTCTTATGTTAAAGTGTATAATTTAGTAAATTTAACTTAATTTTTTAAAAACAAT
Organism: Bacillus sp. JJ664; assembly: GCF_036962205.1. NCBI lineage: Bacteria > Bacillati > Bacillota > Bacilli > Caryophanales > Bacillaceae > Bacillus > Bacillus sp. JJ664. The sequence goes on from NZ_JBALMS010000045.1 coordinate 66,728, forward strand.
AAAACACTATTTGATTAGTGTGTTTTAAGAGTGACACACTACTAAAAGATATAACACACTAAAGATATATCTGTAAAATATCACGTGAGCGTGATAACACACTAATTATCGACTCTAAAATGGTTTGCATGATCAATGAAATATTTTGAGTGATGAACTACTGGTGTAATAGGCTTTTTTTAATATTTTCAAATAATAAATAGTTCTTTTAAAAGACTTGGCATGGTAATTGCAATATAAAAGAGTGTAAACACAAATTAAATAGTTTGTAGTCGGTTTATTATATTAGATGAATAGTTTAATCTACGTTGTAAGCGCTACAAATAATATCAAATGTAGGAGGAATCGTAATGAATATTTTATTAGCTTGTTCTGCGGGAATGTCTACTAGTTTACTAGTAACAAAAATGGAAAATGCCGCAAAAGAAAAAGGTATTGAAGCAAAAATTTGGGCTGTGTCAGGAGATGCAGCGAAGGATAATTTGGATAAAGCAGATGTTCTTTTATTGGGTCCTCAAGTACGTTACTTAGCATCGGAAATGAAGAAAATTGCTGAACCAAAAGGAATTCCTGTTGATGTTATTAATCCAGTACATTATGGATTAATGAACGGAGAAGCTGTATTGGAATTAGCTCTAAGTCTTAAAAAGTAATTGAATTGAATTATTAATTGAAAATAAAGGAGCTCTATGACAATGATGAATTTTATAGAAAAGTATATCATGCCAACTGCTGGTAAAATTGGTAGCCAACGTCATTTATTAGCGATCCGTGATGCGTTAATCGGAATGATTGCAATTACAATGGTCGGTTCGTTTGCAGTATTAATCAACAACTTAGGTGGTGCTATTAAAGGCTACGATAAAATGATGGAAGCGGTTTTCGGATTAAACTGGAAAACCTTAGGTGGGGACATTTGGTGGGGTACATTTGCATTCATGACTGTATTTGCAGTAGTGGGGATCGCAAATAAACTTGCCCGTTCATACGGAGATGAAGGTTTCGAGGCAATGTTAGTAGCACTGGCTTCATACTTTGTATTAGTACCACAATCTTTAAGTGCAGTAACTGTAACGCTTGAAAATGGTGAAACAGCAACTGGTGGTGTATGGGGTCTAGTAAACTCTACTTATACTAACTCAACTGCATTATTTACAGGTATTATTGTAGCGATTATAGCAACTGAAATATTTGTTCGTTTATCTAAAGTAAAACAATTAGTTATCAAATTACCTGATGGTGTACCTCCAGCAGTATCTAAAGCTTTTGCAAAATTGATTCCTGGTATGTTAACAATTTTCATTATCGCTTTAGTAGGATTAGTATTTAGATTGTATTTATCAGATGGGGTATACTTCAACGATTGGTTAAACTCTGTACTTGTTAAACCATTAACGAATGCAGCGGATTCATTACCATTCGCAATTGGAATCGCATTCTTCATTCACTTCTTCTGGGTGTTAGGATTACACGGTCCAAACATTTTAGGTGGTATTACAACACCATTATTTACAGCATTAGGAAATGAAAACATTGATTTAGCTGCAAAAGGTGTACAAGATTGGGATAAATACAATGTTATGGCAGGACCATTCTTTGATGCATTCGTATTTTTAGGTGGATCCGGTGCAACACTTGGATTAATTATCTCAATGATATTAGTAAATAGAAAACGTAATAAACAAATGATAGCACTTGGTGGTGCGCCTGGTATTTTCCAAATTAACGAACCAGTACTATTCGGTCTGCCAATCGTATTAAATCCAATGTGGTTTATTCCATTTATCGGAACGCCAATTGTTTTAACAATCACTTCATATTTATCGATTTCTTGGGGATTAGTACATCCTGTTACAACAAACATCCCTTGGGTTACACCGGCTATTTTTGGTGGTTGGTTATCAACAGGTGGTCACATTTCAGGTGCCATCTTAGCAGCGGCTAACTTAGCAATTTCAATATTAATTTATATTCCTTTTGTTGTAATGCAAGAGCGAATTGACATCAGAAAAATTAAAGAGGCAGCGAATAATCAAAGTGCTTCTATGTAATAGTTTGAGGGGGATACGAAATGAGTACTATAGTGAATGTTGAGCAAACAGCGTTTCAATTAATCTTACATGCTGGGAATGCCAAAAGTTCATTAATGGAAGCAATGCAAGCTGCTCGTGCAGGAAATTTAGATGAAGCACATTGTAAGATTGAAGAAGCAAAAGAAGAATTAAATCATGCACATCATGCTCAAACTTCGCTGATCCAGGGTGAAGCTCGCGGTGAGAAAGTAGAATTAAATATTCTATTGATTCACGCACAAGATCACTTGATGAATGCTTTAACAATGAGAGAGTTAGTAACTGAGATTATTCATCTACATGAAAAAATAAATAAATAATAGAATAATAATGAAATAGAAAAGTAGTTAACCATATTGAACTAGCTACTTTTCTTTTATAAAACTGGTATAGAAAACTAGGTTAAAATGCGATACAAAATAGAGTGTAAGGAGTGGGGACAATGAGTAATGGTATTAAAATTGTAACGATTGGTGGCGGTTCTAGTTATACTCCAGAGTTAGTCGAGGGGTTTATTAAGCGATATGATGAGCTACCTGTAAGAGAATTATGGTTAGTTGATATTGAAGCTGGAAAAGAAAAGCTTGAAATTGTTGGTAATTTGGCGAAACGCATGGTTGCAAAAGCAGGCGTACCAATGGAAATACACTTAACTCTTGATCGCCGTGAAGCTTTAAAAGACGCTGATTTTGTTACTACTCAATTCCGTGTTGGTTTACTTGAGGCACGTATGAAAGACGAAAGGATTCCTTTGAAATATGGAGTAATCGGTCAAGAAACAAACGGTCCAGGTGGATTATTTAAAGCCCTTCGTACAATCCCAGTAATTTTAGATGTCGTAAAAGATATGGAAGAACTATGTCCAAATGCTTGGTTAGTAAACTTTACAAATCCAACTGGTATTTTAACAGAAGCTATATTACGATATACGAATTTCCGTAAAGTGGTTGGTTTATGTAATGTTCCAATTCATATTCATATGAATATTGCAAAAGGATTAGGTGTAGAGGCTGAACGTGTTCATATTGATTTCATGGGCTTAAATCATATGGTTTATGGAACAAAAGTATTATTAGACGGTGAAGATGTTACAAGCAGAGTAATTAGTGAATTCGCTCGTCCGTCTGAAAGTATGACGATGCAAAATATTAAAGCAATGGATTGGAATCCTGACTTTATTGAAGCGTTAGGTGCAATCCCATGTCCTTACCACCGTTACTATTATCAATCTAAAGTAATGCTGGAAGAAGAATTGGAAGCAGCGAAAAAAGACGGAACTCGTGCTGAAGTCGTTAAAAAATTAGAAGATGATTTATTTGAACTTTATAAAGATCCAAATTTAAATATTAAACCACCTCAATTAGAAAAACGTGGTGGAGCTTACTATAGTGATGCAGCATGTCGTTTAATTTCCTCTTTATATAACAATAAATGTGATATACAGCCGGTTAATACAATGAATAATGGTGCGATTGCTTCTATTCCTGATGACTGCGCGGTTGAAGTAAGTGCAGTTATAACGAAAGACGGCCCGAGACCATTAACAATGGGTGATTTACCAGTCGCGGCTCGCGGATTAGTTCAACAGATTAAATCGTTTGAACGAGTAGCAGCAGAAGCTGGTGTAACAGGTGATTACAAAACGGCATTACTTGCAATGTGTATTAATCCACTTGTTGGTTCAGATAACTTAGCAAAACAAATTTTAGATGAGATGTTAGAAGCACATAAAGAACATTTGCCACAGTTCTTTAAAAATGAAACAGTAACTGCTAATTAATAGGTAACACGATGTTTGCAAAAAAGGATGTAACTCATCTAGTAGAGTATCATCCTTTTTTTATCCTACGTACGGTAAAGGAGCAATCTTATGACGAAAATAATTGTTAATGCAGATGATTTTGGTTATTCAAAGGGAGTTAACTTAGGCATAATTGAGGCTCATTTAAATGGAATTGTGAATTCAGCAACTATGATGATGAATATGTATGCGGTAGAGCATGGGGTCGAATTAGCTAAAAAATATCCAACATTAGGACTTGGTGTTCATTTAGTTTTAACTGCTGGAAAGCCTTTAGTTAAGGATTTAAAAGGGATAGTAGATCAAAATGGGGTGTTCCTAAAACAATCTTACTGGTATGGAAATCCAACAGAATCAAGAATCGATGAAGTTGAACAAGAGTGGGACGCTCAAATTCAAAGATTCCTGTCTTTTGGGCTAACACCGACGCATCTTGATAGCCATCACCATGTACACATGATTCCTGTACTTCAACCAGTTATTGCTAAATTGTCTCAAAAGTATGATTTACCTGTTCGAATCTCAGACCAACATACCATTGATGGAATCAAACCTTTTACAGATCAATTATTAACAGACTTTTACGGAAGTGACATTCCGTTAGATTACTTTGAAACTATTACTGAACGAATTAAAAGTGGAGTGGGATCAGTTGAGGTTATGGTGCATCCAGCATTAGTAGACAATCACTTGAAAAATGGTACATCCTATTGTTTTGAAAGATTAACTGAATTAGATATATTAACAGCTGCAAAACTTCCAAGTGAGATTGAATTAGTCAAATATTAAGAAATAGACTCTGTCATTGTGAATAATGGCTTTGTGAGAGTCAAGATAAAAAGCCACTTTTCTCTATATTAATATAGAAGAAAGTGGCTTTTTTCTAGTTGGTTATTGGGACTTCATTGCGGGAATAAAATTCTAGTAGATAACATATTTCATCGTCAGGAATGATAATATCGCATGCTTCTTCAATTTGTTGAAGTATTTTTTTCATTTTTAAATAAAGCATATAGTGACTATTGATTTTATCTTCCTTGTTTTTAAATGGTGTTAGTGGTTCATCGTTTTGAATGCGATTAATCATACAACTCATATGAATAACGATTCCCATTAAATCTTCATTCTTAAAGAATGTACCTGTTTGGACTTGGATATCATTTAATGAACGGCGGATGACGCTAATAACGTTCTTTGCATTATTTAAAGAAATTGTATCTTGCAAGGTTTCGGCCATTTTTAAATACGTTTCTTCATAAGTAATTAATTCTTGTATCCTTTTTGTTGCTTTCATATTTAGGACATCCTGTAAGTGGAATGTATTATAAGGAACATGAATGTCAAAATTGGAAACAATACAAACAATATTCCGTTCTTTTGATATATCAATTAACATTTTCTGTAATTCTTCCTTATTTAAAAGGCTAATTGGAACAATTTCTATCATCTCTTTATCATAGAACAAGTTATTACTTAGTATATTTTTAATGGCGATAGCACTTCCCTGACCTGTCAGACATGCAGTTAGAATAACAGAGCGGTAAAATTCAGTTGGTTTTTTCTTGCTTGAATGTGCATTAATAAAGAAAGTAGTAAGATTACGAACATCTTGATACAGTTCATCTAAACTATAACCTAAAGTAGCTTTTCTAGATGCTTCGATTACATGTGCAGTACTAACCATTTGAATGACACGAACTGGAATGGAACATTCTGCTTCTATAATGTCTCCGATGTATGCCAATGAACCCATATCAATGCATAATAAAATGCCATTTAATTTACCTAATGATTTTATATACTCTTTAACTCTAACTAGAAAATCTTGAGGTGGTTCGCTTAATGGCATATCGATTCCTATGACTTCATCATTTTCTAATAACTCATTAGTAACTGCTGCCATTTCTCTTGCGATTCCATTACCATGAGCTAGAACGATTACCTTAACGTTCGAAGTTTGTTCTTTGAAATCTTCATTTCCATATACGAAAAACATCGTAATAAAAGCAACTTCATCAAATGGGATAGAGACATTTGTATAATCTTCAATCATTTTTACACATTCAATTGATATCGAAAATTCATTTTTATATTGATCACGAATTTGAGTTATATTTGGATGGTAAATCTTCTTGTTTGACTGAATACGTTGTAAGAGAGTTTGTATATGCAAACTGAATGCAACAAGAATTTTCTCGCTAAATTTTTTATTTAATTTATCTTCAGCAAATTTTAATACTTTTTCAGTTAAAGTAACAATTTCTGGTTGCATGATTTTTTGAATGTTTTCTTTACTTGAGAGTTTACGATTAATTGAAGTTAAGTAGTGTGTAAAATAACTTTCAATATCGTTTTCCATTAGTAAAGATAGTTCATCTTGTGCGACTCCTCGCTGTTTCAATTCTTCATATTTCGTATCAATACGGTCATAAATTGTATCAGTATCATCCATTTGTGGATTACTAATCATGCCTTTTGTTGGTGAGAATTCAAAATGCTCGTTTAAAAGAGTAATTGAATGCTTCACTTTTTTCTCAATAAACAAACCTTCCTTCACATACCAATTTAAATCAGTACTGTAAATTCGGATTTTATCGTTTTGGTTTGTAATAAAGTCTGCATATGCTTTCGCACAAGCTAATTGAATATCTGCTTTTAATTGTCCGATATTGTTTTGGCAAGGATAGAAAAGAAATGAACGGATTGTATTTGCGCTGACAACAATTTCTTTACCAAGACGAAGACTTTCCTCTGAAAAAAATCTTTTAATAAGTGTGAATCTTTCTTCATAAGTTCTGTCTCGTAAAGCTGGTAATTTTATGACCATCGGAATTCGACGAGTAAATGTAGATAATAAAGTTGAGCTTGGATCTTCAGTTGTAGCTGAAATGATGAGTACATTTGATGTTCGTTCGTTCTCAGTCTCTCCTAGTCGTCTATACAACTTATAGTCAATAAAAGTAAATAACATTTCTTGACCTTCAGGTGTAAGACGATGAATCTCATCCAAAAATAAAATACCATTGTTTGCCTTTTCAAGTAATCCTTTTTGTTCTGTTGCTCCTGTGTATGCGCCTTTTCTTACCCCGAAAAGTTGACCTAATAAAAGCTGAGGGTTATTTGCATAATCGGCACAATTAAATATAATGAAAGGGGAATCCTGACTTAAGATATTGGAACGTATTGCAAACTCATGCATTTTCGCTGCAAATGCAGATTTACCGACTCCTGTTTCACCCAAAATTAAAGTGTGCATTCCATTGGGAGGATATAGTATAGCTGACCTTGCTTTTTCAATTGCAGGCCTTAAACTAATATTCTCATCATAAAAATATTCGTGCTTATATTCAGAGGAAGGTTTCTCTCCTGGAACAGGAACCTGATGTTTTACTTTTGAGTTCATATTCGATTGGAGCTGAAATAAAACGGGTCTAGAATTTGTTTTATCTAATAAACCCTCTTTTACTAATTTATTTAAATCACTGCTAACGTTTGCACGATCTAAATTTAACATTGTAGCAATTTCATTTGCCGTATAGCCTTGTGCATTACTTTGTTGGACAAAAACTTCATAAATTTGGTTTTTTCTATTCATATTAGCCCACCTGTAATTTGAAGTTGTATACTTTTACTATACAGGAAATAGTAAACGTTTTCACTATATTTTAATATTGAAACAATTCGTCAAGTACTATGAAAAAGTTTAATATCGAGTAAAATAGTCTTAAGGGAGTGAAGTAGTATGGAAATGAATTTAATGCAAAAACAATCATTAAAACTAGCTATGACCCAAGAACTGCGACAAGCCATTACAATGCTTCAGTATAATGCCCAAGAGCTAACGGATTTTTTATTTGAGCAATCATTAGAAAATCCATTAATTGAAGTTGAAACTCCTTATAGCGATTACTCATCAAGAAAAGTCAGTAAGCAAACTACTACTCAAGATCATGGTATGGAAATATATACACGTAAGACAGAAAGCTTGCAGGAAGAACTAATAAGTCAACTGAACGAGTTGAAATTAGATCATGATGAATATCGGATTATAAAATATTTAATATATAACATAGATAAGAATGGATTTTTAATGGAAACCGATGAAGAGCTTGTAAGTGAACTAGCGATTTCATATTCACAATTACAGATTTGTATTGAAATTCTACAAAAATTTGAACCAGCCGGTGTTGGTGCTAGATCTGTAAAAGAGTGTTTATCCATTCAATTAAACGGACTTAATCGTGATACTTCAATTGCCAAACAAATTATAAATGAATACTTTGATATGTTTGTAAATAAAAATTGGAAAGAAATTGCGAAGAAGTTGAAAATGAGTTTAGGAGAATTACAAAAAGAAATAGATCTAATTTTAACATTACAACCTAGACCAGGGTTGAATTATTATCAAGATCAAGTAAACTATGTAGCGCCTGATTTATCTGTTGAAAAAATTGGTGAAGAATTTGTTGTATTGATCAATGATAAAATTATGCCAAGGTTAAAAGTATTAAGTGAATATTCCTCAATTTTAAATGGACAACACGAAAAGGAAGTATCTGCCTATTTAAAGGATAAAAATACACAAGTGAACTGGTTAATGAAAAGCCTTGAAGAACGAAAATCAACAATGCTATCAGTAATGAATTGTATCCTTCATAAACAGTTTGCGTTCTTTGACAAAGGACCAGCATTTTTAAGATCATTAACTTTGAAAGAAATTGCTGAAGAGCTTTCACTACATGAATCAACAATTAGTCGTACTTGCAAAAATAAGTATGTACAAACACCTTTTGGATTGTTTGAAATGAAACAATTTTTCCATCAAGGCGTAAGTGCCGATGGGGAAGAACTTGCTTCTACAAGTGTTCAGGTGTTTATTAAACAGCTAGTTGATGGAGAAAATAAAGAAAAGCCATTCTCAGATCAAAAGTTAGTAGAGTTACTATCACAAAAGCACGGAGTTGAGATTTCTAGACGAACAGTTGCTAAATATAGAGATATATTGAGAATACCTGGATCTTCAAAACGAAAGCGCTTTAGTTAAAAGGAGAACAGATGCATGACAATTAAGTTAACATTTTTCACAAAAGAAAATTGCGGCTTATGTAATGAAGCAAAGGAAATCATTGAGTCGCTTCGTTTAGAACATAAAATAGAAGTAACTGAAATCGATATCTATTCATATGATGAATTATTAGAGAGATATCAGTTGATGATTCCTGTTATTCAAATCAATGGCGAAACCATTGCTTATGGAAAAATTCATAAAAACGACATATTAAATGCGATTAAATAGGTGCTTATCTATTGAAAGAAATAGGTAACCCTGTTACAATGTAAATGTAGCAGGGTTATTTCATTTCTGGAGTATATCTTGTATCGAAAAACAACGTTGAAAAGCGCTGTAATTTTTTTATAACAAGTGGGACATAATACGTCATAGTGGGACGTATTGAGTCCATCAGAAATACTCTGCGAAAGAGGAGATGAAAATGAACCATATTTTAAAGCTACAACACAAATTGTTACCCGATCTAATTCCGGTTATTCAAAAAAGATTTCTAATCCTACAATACATTCGAATTATGCAACCGATTGGTCGTAGAAACTTGTCCGTTAGCGTAGGAATAACAGAAAGAGTACTTAGATCAGAAGTTGCTCTTTTAAAGGAGCAGAGATTAATTAATGTTGCATCCTCAGGCATGACATTAACGGAAGAAGGTTTAAGCTTACTACTCGATTTAGAAGAACCAATGCGTGAACTATTTGGCTTAAAAAACATCGAAGACCAATTAAAGGATATGTTTAACCTAAAAGAGGTCATAGTTGTTTCAGGCGATAGTGATGAATTGGCTTGGGTTAAAAAAGAGATGGGCCGTGCAACCGTTGGCTGTATAAACCAAAGGATAGATACAAATAATATTGTTGCTGTTACTGGTGGTTCCACTTTAGCTGCCGTAGCTGAAATGATGAATGCAGATTCGAAAGAACTTAATCCTTTATTTGTACCAGCTAGAGGCGGTTTAGGGGAAGAAGTACGAAATCAAGCAAATACAATTTGTGCGAAAATGGCTGAAATGGCTAAAGGTAATTATCGTTTATTACATTTACCGGATGAATTAAGTGAGGATGCATATCTCACAATGATGGAAGAACCGAAAGTAAAAGAGGTTCTAAATTTAATTCGTTCTTCGTCAATGGTGATTCATGGTATCGGTGAAGCATTTACAATGGCGAAACGAAGACAATCATCTTCTGAACAATTAGAAACTTTGATTGAATCTGAGGCTGTTGGAGAAGCATTTGGATATTACTTTAATGAAAATGGCGAAGATGTCTACAAGGTGCGAACAATTGGTTTGCAGCTTGATGAATTAAAAAATATTCCATATGTATTAGCAGTGGCTGGAGGATCTTCAAAGGCGAAATCCATTGCATCTTTCTTAAAGAAAGGGCATGTAAACATTCTCGTAACAGATGAAGGCGCAGCAAGAGAGTTAATTAAAGGAAGTACCCTTTAACTATAATAAAAATTAGATTCTACCTACTATAAGGAGGAAATTATAATGGCAACTAAAATTGGTATTAATGGATTTGGACGTATTGGACGTATGGTTTTCCGTGCAGCTTTAAAAAACCCTAATGTAGAGGTTGTTGCAATTAACGATTTAACAGATGCTCAAACATTAGCACACTTATTAAAATATGATTCAGTACACGGTGGAGTTGACGCTGAAGTAGCTGTAAATGGTGATTCTATCGTTGTTAACGGTAGCGAAATCAAAGTTATTGCTGAGCGTGACCCAGCAGTTTTACCTTGGAGCGATTACGGAGTAGAAGTAGTAGTTGAGTCTACTGGTCGTTTCACAGACAAAAAAGACGCTGAAAAACATTTAGGTGGATCAGTTAAAAAAGTAATTATCTCTGCACCAGCTTCTAACGAAGATATCACAATCGTTATGGGTGTAAACGAAGATAAGTATGATGCTGCTAGCCACAACGTACTTTCAAATGCTTCTTGTACAACAAACTGTTTAGCTCCTTTCGCTAAAGTATTAGACGAAAAATTTGGTATCAAACGTGGTATGATGACAACTGTTCACTCTTACACAAATGACCAACAAATCTTAGATTTACCACATAAAGATTTACGTCGTGCACGTGCTGCTGCAATGAGCATGATTCCTACAACAACTGGTGCTGCTAAAGCTGTTTCATTAGTATTACCACAATTAAAAGGTAAATTAAACGGTGGAGCTGTACGTGTTCCAACTGCTAACGTATCATTAGTTGACCTTGTTGTAGAATTAAATGCTGAAGTTACAGCTGAAGAAGTAAATGCTGCGTTCAAAGCTGCTGCTGAAGGCGAATTAAAAGGTATCTTAGGATACTCTGAAGAGCCATTAGTATCAATCGATTATAACGGATGTTCTAACTCTTCAACAATCGATGCATTATCTACAATGACTATGGAAGGTAACATGGTTAAAATCCTTTCTTGGTACGACAACGAAACTGGTTACTCTACTCGTGTAGTTGACTTAGTAGATTACATCGCTTCTAAAGGCCTATAATTTTAATAGAAAAATAAATACGAGGGCGAGGATATTCCTCCCCTCTTTTATATGAAATAAATCTTCTGAAAGTCAATCACCCAACAAAAATGTGAAAATTACTCAAGAAATAAATTCCAACAATATACATAATCTGTTAAAATTGCGGTGACAATATCACAGAATAGAAGACGTATTTGTAGAAATATGAATAGATTCGTCAGTTCTGAGAAGAAAATTTTCAATATCTAATTGGCTTTTTACAACTCAATGGATACTGGAATGAATATGAAAAACGTACTGGAGGCACCTGAAATGAACAAAAAGTCTTTACGTGACATCGATGTAAAAGGTAAACGCGTATTTTGCCGTGTAGATTTTAATGTCCCAATGGCAAATGGTGAAGTAACAGATGAGACACGTATTCGTGCTGCACTTCCTACTATTCAATATTTAGTAGAAAACGGAGCAAAAGTAATTTTAGCTTCTCATTTAGGACGTCCAAAAGGACAAGTAAATGAAGAATTACGCTTAAATGCTGTTGCAAAACGTTTAAGTGAAAAATTAGGTAAAGAAGTTCTTAAATCTGATGAAGCTTACGGACCGAAAGTTCAAGAAGAAATCAGCAAAATGAACCAAGGCGATGTTTTATTATTAGAAAACGTTCGTTTCTACCCAGGTGAAGAGAAGAATGATGAAGTTCTATCTAAAGAATTTGCTGCACTTGCTGATGTATATGTAAATGATGCATTTGGTGCTGCCCACCGTGCGCATGCTACAACAGCTGGAATTGCTAAACATATCCCTGCAGTAGCTGGTTTCCTTATGGAAAAAGAAATCAATGTACTAGGTAAGGCACTTTCCAACCCAGAACGTCCTTTCACAGCAATCATTGGTGGAGCAAAGGTTCGCGATAAAATAGGTGTAATTGAAAACTTATTAGAAAAAGTAGATCACTTAATTATCGGTGGTGGCCTTGCTTACACATTCTTAAAAGCAAAAGGATTTGAAATTGGAAAATCACTTTTAGAAGAAGATAAAATTGACTTAGCAAACGAATTTATGCAAAAAGCGGAAGCAAAAGGTGTTAAATTCCATATGCCAGTTGACGTAGTAATTGCTGATAAATTCGGTGAAGATGCTAACACAAAAGTTGTTGATATCGATCAAATTCCTGCGGATTGGGAAGCTCTTGATATTGGACCAAAAACAACAGCTCTTTACGCTGATGTAATCAAAAACTCTAAATTAGTTATTTGGAATGGACCAATGGGAGTATTTGAAATCGATAAATTTGCTCAAGGTACAATAGGTGTTGCTCAAGCATTAGCAGACTCTGACGCTTACTCAATTATTGGTGGCGGAGATTCAGCTGCAGCTGCAGAAAAATTTGGTTTAGCAGATCAAATGAGCCATATTTCTACTGGCGGCGGTGCTTCATTAGAGTTTATGGAAGGTAAAGAACTTCCAGGCGTAGCACTTTTAAATGATAAATAAGATCACAAGAATAGAATTGTTTTAGAATATACAGTAAGATAGAATATCTTACTAACCGTAAGGATGGTGTTTCACATGCGTAAACCGATTATCGCAGGTAACTGGAAAATGAATAAAACGCTTAGCGAAGCAATGTCATTCGTTGAGGAAGTAAAAAATAGTGTGCCAGCATCTGATAATGTAGATGCAGCTGTTTGTGCATCTGCACTATTTCTTGCACCAATGGTAGAAGCAGTAAAAGGAACTGATTTAAAAATCGGCTCACAAAATGTAAGTGACAAAGATAGCGGTGCTTATACTGGAGAAATTAGTCCAGTTGCATTAAAAGACTTAAACGTAACTTATGCTATCATTGGTCATTCTGAGCGCCGTGAATACTACAGCGAGACAGATGAATTCATTAACAGCAAAACTAAAAAAGCATTTGAACATGGTTTAACACCAATTCTTTGCTGTGGTGAAACGCTAGAGGAACGTGAAGGTGGTAAATTTGAGGAAGTCATTCGTACTCAATTAACTGCTGATCTAGCGGGCCTTACTGAAGATCAAGTTAGTAATTTAGTAATTGCTTATGAGCCGATTTGGGCGATTGGTACTGGTAAATCTGCAACTGAAAAAGATGCTCAAGAATCATGTAAGTTTGTTCGTGATGTTGTTGCTAGTCTTTACAATGTAAATGTTGCAGAAGCTGTACGAGTGCAATATGGCGGAAGTGTAAAACCAGAAAACATTAAAGAATACATGGCACAACCAGATATAGACGGTGCTTTAGTTGGTGGTGCAAGTCTAGAACCTGCTTCTTTCCTTGCTTTATTGGAGGCTGTTAAGTAATGAGTAAAAAACCAGTAGCTCTAATCATCCTTGATGGATTTGGTTTGCGTGAAGAAACATTTGGTAATGCTGTTGCGCAAGCAAAAAAACCAAACTATGATAGATATTGGAATCAGTATCCACATGCACAATTAATTGCATCTGGTGAAGCAGTTGGGCTTCCAGAAGGACAAATGGGTAATTCTGAAGTTGGACATTTAAATATCGGGGCTGGACGTATCGTTTATCAAAGCTTGACGCGTGTGAACAAAGCTATTCGTGAAGGTGAATTTGAAAAAAATGACACTTTTATTGATGCTATGAAGTGCGCGAAAGAAAAAGGTAAAGGACTTCATATTTTCGGTTTATTGTCTGACGGAGGTATACATAGTCATATAAACCACATGTTTGCTTTATTAAAATTAGCTGCTGAAGAAGGTTTAGAAAAAGTATATGTTCATGCTTTTCTTGATGGAAGAGATGTTGGACCAACTACAGCTAAAAAATATATAGATCTAACAGAAGCAAAATTTAAAGAAATTGGTGTAGGTGAATTTGCAACAATTTCAGGTCGTTACTACTCTATGGACCGTGATAAACGTTGGGATCGTGTTGAGAAATGCTATCGTGCAATGGTTTATGGTGAAGGTCCTACTTACTCAAATCCATATGAATTAATTGAAGATTCATATGCAAATGGGATCCATGATGAGTTCGTTTTACCTTCTGTTATCGTTAAAGAAGATGGTAAACCTGTTGCAACTGTTGAAGATGATGATTCTATTATCTTCTACAACTTCCGACCAGACCGTGCAATTCAAATTTCTAATGTGTTTACAAATGAAGATTTCCGTGATTTTGATCGTGGAACAGAGTTTCCAAAGAATGTTCATTTTGTGTGCTTAACACATTTTAGTGAAACGGTTCAAGGTTATGTTGCATTTAAACCAACTAACTTAGATAACACTTTAGGTGAAGTGCTAGCTCAAAATAATTTAACACAATTACGTATTGCTGAAACTGAAAAGTATCCACATGTTACATTTTTCTTCAGTGGCGGTCGTGAAGCACAGTTCCCAGGTGAAGAGCGTATCTTAATTAATTCACCTAAGGTTGCGACTTACGATTTACAACCTGAAATGAGTGCTTATGAAGTGAAAGATGCTCTTTTAAAAGAGATTGCTGCTGATAAGCATGATGTAATTATCTTAAACTTTGCAAATCCAGATATGGTTGGTCATTCAGGGAAACTTGAGCCAACGATCAAAGCGATTGAAGCTGTGGATGAATGCTTAGGAGAAGTAGTAGATGCAATCATTGCTAAAGGTGGAAAAGCGATCATCACTGCAGACCATGGGAATGCTGATGAAGAAGTTACACCAGAAGGTCAACCAATGACAGCTCATACAACTAACCCAGTTCCTGTAATCGTAACTGAAGAAGGTATTACTTTACGTGAAGATGGAATTTTAGGAGACTTAGCTCCTACTGTTCTAGATTTATTAAAAGTAACACAACCAAACGAAATGACTGGTAAATCACTTATTAATAAGTGAACAGTTAATATATAAGTTTTACAATAAGCGTATAGCGCATTTAAAGGAGAGATTTTATTATGTCAATGATTATTGATGTTTACGCTCGCGAAGTATTAGATTCTCGTGGTAATCCTACTGTTGAAGTAGAAGTTTACACTGAAGATGGTGGCTTTGGCCGTGCATTAGTTCCAAGTGGTGCTTCAACTGGTGAATACGAAGCAGTTGAATTACGTGATGGAGATAAATCACGTTACCTTGGTAAAGGTGTAGAAAAAGCAGTTTCAAACGTAAATGATATTTTAGCTGAAGAAATCGTAGGATACGAAGTAACTGAACAAACTGCAATCGACTTACGTATGATTGAATTAGATGGTACAGAAAATAAAGGTAAATTAGGTGCAAATGCTATTCTTGGTGTATCTATGGCAGTAGCTCGTGCAGCAGCTGACGAATTAGGTTTACCATTATACCAATACCTTGGTGGATTCAACGCTAAACAATTACCAGTACCAATGATGAACATCATTAATGGTGGTTCTCATGCTGATAACAACGTAGACTTCCAAGAATTTATGGTTTTACCTGTTGGAGCTAGCAGCTTTAAAGAAGCAATCCGTATGGGTACTGAAATCTTCCACAACCTAAAAGCTGTATTAAGCTCTAAAGGCTTAAACACTGCTGTAGGTGACGAAGGTGGATTTGCTCCAAACCTTGGTTCAAATCGTGAAGCTTTAGAAGTAATTATGGAAGCTATCGAAAAATCTGGTTACAAGGCTGGCGAAGAAGTATTCTTAGGTATGGACGTTGCGTCTTCTGAGTTCTACAACAAAGAAACTGGTAAATATGATCTTGCAGGTGAAGGCCGTACTGGCGTATCTTCAGCTGAAATGGTTGATTTCTACGAGCAACTTTGCAACGACTTCCCAATTCTTTCAATCGAAGATGGCTTAGATGAAAATGACTGGGATGGACATAAATTATTAACTGACCGTCTAGGTAAAAAAGTACAATTAGTTGGTGACGATTTATTCGTTACAAACACTAAAAAGCTTTCTGAAGGTATTGAAAAAGGTATCTCTAACTCAATCCTGATCAAAGTTAACCAAATCGGTACATTAACTGAAACATTCGAAGCAATCGAAATGGCTAAACGTGCTGGTTACACTGCTGTAGTTTCTCACCGTTCTGGTGAAACTGAAGATAGCACAATTGCTGATATCGCAGTTGCTACAAACGCAGGTCAAATCAAAACTGGTTCTGCATCTCGTACAGACCGTATCGCAAAATACAACCAATTATTACGTATTGAAGACGAATTAGGCGAAAGCGCAGTATACCAAGGCTTAAAATCTTTCTACAACTTACGTAAATAATTTAAAAATCACATCATAGACACAACAAAATAAAAATGTATGTTAAGTAAAACAAAAACAAAACATAATCCATTATAGACACTAAAAAGAGAAGGCCCCTTACCTTCTCTTTTTTTGTGTTTATATTTTAAAAAAACAACTTTCTAGTCCTCGTCTTATGCTTGTCGGGGCTGAACACGGCGCTTCCACTTTTCTATTGTCTAGTTCCAGTAACTTGCCCCTCGAGTCATAAGCCCGATCCCAAAGAAGGTAAAAAGCAACTTCTTCGAGCTCGTTATTATGCTGGTCGGGGCAGAGCGAGTTACTTCCACTTTTTTGATTGTCTAGTTCCAGCGCCTAGCCCCTCGAGGTCATAAGCCGATGCCAATAAAAGTTAAAAAGCAACTTTTCTAGTCCTCGTCTTATGCTTGTCGGCGCTGAACGCGGCGCTTCCACTTTTCTTTCTACTTAATCGTCTTAACTTTCGATCTCCTAGCTACCCAAATTGCGATGATTAGTGCACCTACTGTGTCTGCAACTAGGTCTGTCATTGTGTCGAAGTTTCCTCCGCCTTGGGTTGATGTTCCGAGGAATTGGTCTGCGCTAAATTCATAAATTTCCCAAAGCACTCCCCCGAAAACACCAAAAGAGAGTACGTAAAGAAATATAAACCAGGCTGACATTTCACTCCTTGATTGATCGGTCGTAAACTTTTCCATTAAGTCGACAGCAAGGAAGGACATTAATGCACCACTTAGTAAATGAAGAAAAGGTGTGTCCCACCAACCTAATGAATAGAGCTTTAACATTGAACCAAGGCATTGTGAAGCGATTAAGAAAGCAAAATATGAAATAATGAATGGCATAGTAAATCGGATTTTTAAAAATTTATCTAGAGCAAATGGAATGAGACCACATATGATACCACCGATGGCAATTTGATATCGATACGTATCTCCTTTTAAGAAAAAGATGAAAAATAGTGCAACCATCAATACGCTATAACCAAGACTTAATATCGTTTGAAAACCTCTTTTCATTTTCAACACCTCTTTATTCCATATAAAAACTAAGAAATATTCATTACTATCAATTTTCCCTAATTGACAAATTCTACGCAAAATGACTTGGACTAAACTGCTTAATAAAATAATGGGAAGGAATCAATAGAGGATTTCTCGAATACTTAAAAGGTTACTTTTGGTATACTATTAAAATAATTGTATTGTATATATATACTGGTTAGTTTGCGTTTTTATCAGTGCTAAAAAGGTCAATTAATAACATACGATAAATTAAATAGTTACTTATTACATATGAAATGAAGGGGTTATGATGAAAAACTGGGAAGGGTTAATTTCGGCCGAAGATAGAACAAAAATTTATCTTAGAAAATTTATACCAGACCATCCGATTGCAGTCGTTCAAATTGTACATGGTATGGCTGAACATGGAGGAGCATACGAGAAATTCATTGAATACTTAGTTCACCAAAACATTGCGGTCTATATACATGATCAAAGAGGCCACGGAAAAACAGCCAAGAATGAG
Source organism: Bacillus sp. JJ664 (assembly GCF_036962205.1). Lineage (NCBI taxonomy): Bacteria > Bacillati > Bacillota > Bacilli > Caryophanales > Bacillaceae > Bacillus > Bacillus sp. JJ664. The sequence continues at coordinate 84,902 of NZ_JBALMS010000045.1, forward strand.
GATGACTTAGGTTATTTTGGAGATGAAATTGCATGGGACCAAATTGCAAAAGATATTATTTATATAACGAAAATCATCAAAGAAGAATTGAGTGTTCCACTTATTTTATTTGGTCATAGTATGGGTTCGTACCTAAGTAGACGAGTTGTTCAATTAGACGGAGAGTTATATGATGGGCTAATTTTATCAGGTACCGGATTTGACCCTGGCATTTTAAGAAAGTTAGGGGTATTTTTATCAGGTTCTGAAACATTTATCATGGGTGCAAAAGGAAGAAGTAAAATATTGGATTTTTTAACATTTGGTAATTTTAACAATCATTTTAAATTTCCAAGAACTAAATATGATTGGTTAACGCGTGATGAAGCCGAAATCGATCGTTATATCAAAGATCCTTTTTGTGGATTTATTTGTTCACCGAGTTTTTATCGCGAGCTTTTAAATGGGGTTGGGATTATCCATCGAAAAGAAGAAGTAAGAAAAACGCCAACAAATTTACCTATTTATATTTTTTCTGGAAGTAAAGATCCCGTCGGTCAAAATGGTGATGGAGTGAAAAGAGTTTACGAGCTCTATAAAGATTTAGGTTGTAATGATTTAACAATGAAACTGTACGATGAAGGTCGTCATGAAATGTTACACGAAATAAATAAAGAGGACGTTTACTTAGATGTTAAAACATGGATAGAACAACATGTACTCTCATCTTGAAGTAAACTGTTCTTCATAGTAGAATAATAAGTAACAGTGTTTACTGTGGAGGTGAAGAAATGCATACGTTTTTATCTGTTTTATTAATTATCGTTTCAGTTCTTATGATTGTTCTTGTTTTACTTCAATCAAGTAAAAGTAATGGATTATCAGGTGCGATTTCTGGTGGAGCTGAACAGCTTTTCGGAAAACAAAAAGCACGTGGTTTTGAATTAGTTTTACAAAGAATAACAGTTGTTGTAGCAGTATTATTCTTCATTTTAACAATTGCTGTAACTTATTTAAAACTGTAATAAACTAGCTGCCTTCTAAAGGTGGCTTTTTTATTTTAAGCTTGAAGTAAAGTGAAAGACAGGGTAGTACATATGAATTTCCTAAACAAATTTTATGCAGTCATCTTATCCGCGATCATGATTAGTGGAATATGGGGATGGTTTTCTAGTACACCAGAAAAAGAAAGAGTTTATGAGTGCTGTTACACGGGAGTATTTGAAGGATTTGTGATTTCGTTACCAATTACATTTACCTGTTATATGATTTTTGGTATCGGAGTTGCCTATATCATTGATGAGTTAACAAAAGTGTTTCATATTAAAAAGTTCATTTACGTGTTCCAATTCATCATGTTTACAATTGCTGGTGTTGTTGTTGCGATGATATTTGCTATTATGGAGAGTATTGGACTAACGATGTTTTACGCATTATTCAGTGTTCCAGCATCTCTTCTATACTTTCACGTTTTATTTTTTATAAAACTGCTTAGAAATTTAGTCAGCACAAAAAGAAAGAGACAACCTTAAATTAGTTGTCTCTTTTTGATATGAAAATTATTTCTTCATTTGAGCCCATTCTTCTCTACTAGGACCATAAATACCTGGTACAACTAATCCAGCCTGTCTCATTAGAACAGTCATTTGACCTCTATGATGGATTTGATGATTTAGCGTCATACGAAGGATTGCAAACACAGGCATATCAAAACCAAAGCAATTTTTCATTTCTTTTAAGCTCTCGTCATTCCACTGTGCTTTTGCAGCTTCTACCACTGCACTACTTACTTTTTTATATGTTTCAGCAATCTCTTTTGCTGATCCAGGCATTTCGTCTTGAATTTTTAGATCAATTTGTAAGCCAGTTTGTGAGACGATTCCTTTAGCAGCTGTTGTGACATGCCATGCTAGTTCTCCAAGTGAAAAATGATCTTCTTCAATTGCTTGATCAAGAGAATCGTCAGTCAACACGTTTAAATATTTTAATGTGCCCTCTGATTCGTGTGTCCATTCATTAATAAATTGGTCAATGCTAATAAACATAAAATGCCTCCTAAAGTTTCATATGTAAATACAAAGATATTATAGCCTCAAGTATCATTAAATCATAAGCATAAAGATAAAAAAACTGTTTATTGGTAAATAATGCAAATGAACGGTAAAATAAAAGAACACTTCCTAGTGAGGGTAATCTAATATTGGAAGAGTAATGTAAGTTTAGTTCTAAGACGTATTAAAGACGTATTTTAGAATGAATAATGAAACTCATTAGTATATAAGATGTAAAAATAAAGGATTCTAATGAAAAAAAGGATAGAACAGTTTTGGAGTGAGTATAAATGAAAGTAACAATGCCTAAGCCTTTCACATTTGAGGGTGGAGAGCGAGGAGTTTTATTATTACATGGTTTTACAGGGCATTCAGCCGACGTTCGAATGCTAGGTCGTTTTTTAGAAAAACGAGGTTATACATGTCATGCACCGCATTATAAAGGGCATGGTGTACCACCAGAAGAGCTTGTACATACTGGACCAGAGGATTGGTGGCAAGATGTGACGGAAGCGTACCAGTTTTTAAAGGACCGAGGTCATGAAAAAATTGCTGCGGTAGGTTTATCTCTAGGTGGAGTTTTTGCACTGAAATTAGGCTACACTGTTCCATTAAATGGTATTGTGACAATGTGTTCCCCAATGTACATAAAAAGTGAAGAAATCATGTATGAAGGTGTTCTTGCATACGCTGCTGAGTTTAAAAAACGAGAAGGTAAAGCACCTGAACAAATTGAAATAGAAATGGAAGAGTTCAAAAAAGCTCCAATGAAAACATTACAAGAACTTCAAGGGTTAATTAAAGAAGTTCGTGAAAATGTAGACACTGTTTACGCACCTACATTTGTAGTGCAATCCAGAGTAGATGCAATGATTAATACAGATAGTGCAAATATTATTTTTAATGAGGTTCAATCTGACCAGAAAAAATTAAAATGGTATGAAAATTCATCTCATGTTATTACGCTTGGACAAGAGAAGGATCAATTGCATGAAGATGTTCTAGCGTTTCTTGATGATTTGGATTGGTAGAATTCTGTTATTCTGGACAAACTTAAATAAAAGACCCTTAACTGGATTAGTGAGAAAAGGAGGGAAATATATATGCAAGATTTTCAACAATGGAAAGATAAGTTATTAACTTTAATGAAAAGTGAAGACTATAAGCCTTTAAATATTCAAGGGTTAGAAGACGAATTACAATTAACTGATGCAGTAGATTTTCGTGAAGTGGTCAAAGCGCTTGTCACATTAGAAGATGAGGGGTTCATTGTCCGTTCACGAAATAATAAATACAGTTTACCTGAACAATCAAATTTAGTTAGAGGTAAACTTACTGGTCACGCACGTGGTTTTGCATTTGTAATTCCAGAAGAAGCGGGTGCAGAAGATGTATTTATTTCTCCTTCTGACTTAAATGGTGCACTACACGGAGATGTTGTTTTAGCAAGAATTACGAAAGAAAAAAGCGATGCACGTCGTGAAGGCACAATCGTAAAAATTCTTGAACGTGGTCAAACGAAAATGGTTGGTACATTCCAAGCACAGAAAAACTTTGGCTTCGTGATTCCTGACGATAAACGATTTGGTAGTGACATTTTTATAACGAGAAGCAATTCACAAGGTGCAGTTGAAGGGCACAAAGTAGTTGTAGAATTAACTCAATTCCCTGAAAACGGCAAAAATGCTGAAGGAATCATTGTTCAAATCCTAGGACATAAAAACGATCCAGGTGTAGATATCCTTTCAGTTATTCATAAGTTTGGTTTACCACAAGAATTTCCTAAAGAAGCAATGGATCAAGCAAATGCTGTGCCTGAAGATATTGATGAAGCGGATATTGGTACTCGACGTGATTTGCGAGATCAACAAATTGTCACGATTGATGGAGCAGACGCAAAAGATTTAGATGACGCAGTTACAGTTACAAAACTTGAAAATGGCCACTATAAGCTTGGTGTACATATTGCTGACGTATCTTATTATGTAACGGAGAATTCTCCTATTGACCAAGAGGCCAGTGATCGTGGAACAAGTATTTATTTAGTTGATCGAGTGATTCCGATGATTCCTCACCGACTATCTAATGGTATTTGTTCATTAAACCCGCAAGTCAATCGATTTACACTTTCTTGTGAAATGGAAATTGACCAAAAAGGTGATGTCGTTAAACACGAAATCTTTGAAAGTATCATTAAGACAACTGAACGTATGACATATAGCGATGTTAACAAAATTCTAGATGAAGCAGATGTAGAGTTACGTGAGCGTTATGAGCCACTTGTACCAATGTTTGAAGAAATGGCCCACTTAGCAAGCGTTTTACGTAAGCGAAGAATGAATCGTGGAGCAATCGATTTTGATTTTAAAGAAGCGAAAGTTCTTGTAGACGCTGAAGGACATCCTGAAGACATCGTTTTACGTGAACGCTCAACAGCAGAGAAATTAATTGAAGAGTTTATGCTTGTTGCGAATGAAACGGTAGCAGAGCATTTCCATTGGTTAAACGTTCCGTTTATGTATCGTGTTCACGAAGATCCTAAAGAAGAAAAACTACAGCGTTTCTTTGAGTTTATTTCAACATTTGGCTATACAGTTAAAGGTGCTTCTAATGATATTCATCCAAGAGCATTACAGCAAGTACTTGAAATGGTACATGGTCAACCAGAGGAAACAGTTATCTCAACTGTTATGCTTCGTTCAATGAAACAAGCGAAGTATGAAGCTGATAATTTAGGACACTTTGGTTTAGCGGCGGAGTTCTATACGCATTTCACTTCACCAATTCGTCGTTATCCGGATTTAATTGTACATCGTTTAATACGTACTTACTTAATTCAAGGGAAAATGAATGATGATACGAAGCGTGAATGGGATGATAAATTGCCGGCAATTGCTGAGCACTCATCAAATATGGAGCGTCGTTCTGTTGAAGCTGAACGCGAAACCGATGATCTGAAAAAAGCAGAATTTATGCTTGATAAAATTGGCGAAGAGTATGATGGAATTATTAGCTCAGTTACAAACTTCGGTATGTTTATTGAATTGCCAAATACAATTGAGGGTCTCGTTCGTGTAGCTGATTTATCGGATGATTACTACAATTATGATGAACGTCATTATGCTATGGTTGGTGAACGAACAGGTAAGATTTTTAGAATTGGTGATGAGGTATCTATTCGAGTAGCCAATGTAAATAAAGAAGAGCGAGCAATTGATTTTGAAATTGTTGGAATGAAATCAAATAAACCTCGTCGAAGTGGTGGAAGAGGACCAGTGAATCGAGATGGCGGCGGTTCTGGTGGCCGAGGTAGAGGTCGTGGAAGAGGACCAACAGATCGTAGTACTGATCGCAATAGAAGTGGTAGTTCACGCGGTAGACGTGGAGGGGATAGTACCACTACAAGTGAAGAAAAAGACAGCGGAAGAAATGGGAAACCTCGTAACAAACGTGATGATCGTTTTAACCCAACAAAAAGTAAAAATAAAAAGAAAAAACCTTTCTATGATAAAGTAGCAAAAGGGAATAAGAAGAAATAATAGAAAATAAAGCAGTGGACAGATGAAATGTTCACTGTTTTATTCTTTTTGATTATGGCCTAGAGAAGTCCTAAGTACATAGAATATGGTTTTATTTTATGGTAAAATAAGTAAGGATAGTGAGGTGTTTTAAACATGCCAAAAGGTGAAGGCAAGGTTATCGCGCAAAATAAAAAAAGTTATCATGACTATTTTATTGAAGAAACGTATGAAACAGGTATCGTACTACAAGGTACTGAAATAAAATCATTACGAGCTGGAAAGGCTAATTTAAAGGATTCATTTGCTCGAGTTCAAAACGGTGAAGTATGGCTTCATAATATGCATATTAGTCCGTACGAACAAGGTAATCGATATAATCATGAACCATTACGTACAAGAAAGCTATTACTTCATAATAAAGAAATAGTTAAATTAATTGGCTATACAAAAGAAACTGGCTACACATTAGTACCTTTAAAAATCTATTTGAAAAATGGATATGCTAAGTTACTACTTGGGTTAGGTAAAGGTAAGAAACAATTTGATAAACGTGATGATTTGAAGAAAAAAGAAGCAAAACGTGAGGTTGAGCGAGCGTTTCGAGATCGTCAAAAAAGTTAATTGGATAATAGTTGAAGCTTTTCCATTCTGTATGACTATTAACAACAATTGTTAATTGCAACTGATGTCGAATGTGCTATAATAAGTTTGTAAGTTAATGAAACACATAAATGAGCACGATGATGTGCAGATTTTATAGATTATGAAGCTAAGCTTTTGTTTAGTGCTTCGTAAGTCACTCATAGCCACGAAGACTGGAATAATGTCGAGTGTGCATTTTATATGGGGACGTTACGGATTCGACAGGGGTAGTTCGAGCTTAGGTCGCGAGTCGAGGGGTCGGCCTCGTTAAAACGCAAAAGCCTATAACTGGCAAAAACAACAATTTCTCTTTAGCTGCTTAATTGCACTGAAGGCTCCTCCTATGTATCGCCCATGTGCATAGCTTAGAGGGGTTCACTCATTAGTGGGCTACGCCGGACCTCACCGTCTGAGGGGAAAGGAAGAGACTAACCAGACTAGCTACTAGGAAGCCTGTCAATAGGCTGAATAGTATGCGAAATACGAATATATTGACTACACTCGTAGAAGCTTAAGTGCCGATATTTCTGGACGTGGGTTCGACTCCCACCGTCTCCACCAATACATATTGTTGGTGGTTTTTTTATGTAATGTAATTACAAGGACAAATTGTCTAAACTAGACAGTTTGTCCTTAATTTTTTATTTGGACAATAAATGGTTATTAAAAAGATGGCTTTGTAAATGTAATATTTTACATTTTCTAGTAAATATTTAACTGATAGTATAATAATTAAGGACATTAAATGATTTAAAATTGAATTTATGGACACTTTATGTTTGATTAGACATTTTTAATAATACGAGACAAATTATTCTTAAAAATCTATTTGGACAATATATGCTTTTTACGTTGTTGTTATTATTATTTCGAGTTGTTACTTAAAATATTAATTTTTTAAATGGTTAAATTTATTCGAGATAATTTTACTTTAATATTGTTATTAGCCTCAAACATTAAAATTAGATATTAAAGTAATCCAGTAAATTGTAATAAAAAATCTCAAATCGATAAATATATAAAAATAAGCTCACCATTAATTAGGTAAGCTTATTTTTTTATTTAATATTTCAAAATTTGCTAAGGGGATAAAAAATGAATTATTCAAGTAGAAGTATATTGTATGGACTAGTACCATTCCAAATAAATACATGCTATGTTGAATCTTTATCAAGTTATATTATTAGACTTGCTGAGGCGCATGTTGTTGATGTTTCATCCCTATTAAAGTTTATGGTATTTCCAAATTTGGGAAAACAGTATTTGTTTAATAGTATAGAAAGGGGAGGAAATCGATTTTATGATGGATCAAGATCAATTAATGGATTAGATTCAAATGCATTAGAGATAGTGAATGTAATGAGCGAACTTACTAACGTCGAAGGATTGAATAATTTAACCTTATTAAGTTATAAGTTATTCTTTTCAAATAGGGATTTATTGAAAAATACACTTTACTGGTGTCCGTCTTGTTTAGATGAATTTTATTTAGATAATCCAACTCATGTCTATTATCCACTAATTTGGTCACTAAAAAACTATAAAGTATGTATTAAACATAATTCATATTTAATTAAAAACTGTTCAAATTGTAAAATGAATATTCCATATATACATAGAAAGAGTAGGGTAGGCTTTTGTTGCTACTGCAATTCAAAGATATTTGGAATTAAAGATATGTTTTTATTTCCAGATAAAAAAGATTATTATGTTTCCAATTGTTTAGAACATTTTTTTACTAATGTA
>NZ_JBALMS010000045.1:92951-96431 GCF_036962205.1 Bacillus sp. JJ664
TCCTAAGTCTACATTATGGGGGTGGTGCAATAAAAATAATACACCATCAATTAATAATCTGGCAGAAATTAGCTATAGACTAGATTGTAATATTGAAATACTATTTACAACCGATTTAAAAGAATTATCTGGATTAAGAATAAGAGAAAATGAAACTATTTGTATGAAACAAAGTAATACAAAAAGAGAAGTTAAAAAACTAAATCTGGATAAAATTAGTAGTCATCTTCAAAAATTAGAAAAAGATACCAATGCAACATTGTCCATAAGGGAAGTTGCAAAGAATTTGAAAGTTAGTACAAAAACACTTTATAAATATTTTCCAGAATTATGTAATAAAATTGTGATTAAGAATAAAAATATTTTAGCAGATAAGTGTCGAGATAAAATAATATATTTGAAATCTCAAATTGAATTAAAGTACAATGATTTTTTAAAAGTTGGAATACAACCAACAAGAAAAAAAATTGAGAATGAACTTAATTATCCAGCATTATTTAAAAAGAAAGAATTAAGATTATTTTTTTATTATCTAAAAGATAAGGAAAATGGAGAGTAGAGAATGCTTTTACAACAAGAGTTTACTAAATGGTGTAAAGATAATATGATCTCTGATAAGGCAAAAGAGGAAATTAATTTAATTAGAACGTCACCTCCTAATAGAAAAGTACAAAGTAGTAAGGGGAACGTGTCAGGTAATTACGCTAGTAAAAAAATGGGTGTAACTATTCAATTTGAAAGTAGAACAGTTGAATTAGCCGCAGTGTACCAAATGGAACATGATATTAATGTATTTGAATTTTATGATCAACCAAAAGAAGGTGTTTTTTTAAACTATCTTTCTAAAAATGGAAGGAAGGTAAGTGTTAATTCGACTCCGGATTTTTTTGTAATAAGAGAAAATGAAGCAGGTTGGGAAGAGTGGAAAACAGAAGAGGAATTAGAAAAATTAGCTAAAGAATCTCCTAATCGATATGTAAAAAAAAATGATGGGTCTTGGTCTTGTCCACCTGGAGAGGAGTATGCCAAAAAGTTTGGTTTGAAGTTTTATCTTAGGTCATCTAAAAGCTTAAATAGGACATATCTAAGAAATATTACTTTCCTAGAAGATTACATAAATTATAGTGACTCTATCGAATTAGATCAAGAAATTATTAATCAAATATTAGATTTGGTCTCAACTAAATATGGCATTACCATTAACGAAATATTAAACAAGACAAATGATATTAATCATGAAGAAATATATATAATGATCGTAAAATCAATAGTTTATGTGGATATTAACAAATATTTGTTAGTAGAGGATAAAAATACACCTGTATTTTTAAATAAAAAACTAGCTCAAATCTATGAAGAAGCCAATTTAACTAAATTTGCACCGTTACATCAAATAAGGCCATTAGAATTAGAATTAGGAAGTAAACTACTCTGGGATGGAAATTTATTTACTGTAGCAAATTTAGGAATTAATAATATCTCATTAATATCGACTGAGAATAGGCTTATTAATTTAACAGAAGAAAACATTAGAACACTTATCTTAAATAATACAATTGAATTAATAGAAAATGATGTTATTATAGATCACCAAGAAGAGTTAAGGAGTTCCATAATGGAAAGTGCTTCTCCAAAAGATATTGAAGAAGCGAATAATAGATACAGAATTATTTTAGAATTTGAAGCAGGAGTTGAAATTACAGAAGTAAGTAACAAGACAGTATCCAGATGGTTAAAATCATATAATGAGGCTGAAAAATTGTACGGAAATGGTTTTTTAGGTTTATTCTCGAGAAAGAAAAATAGAGGGAATAGGAAAAATAAATTACCTGATGCAACAATAAATCTAATAAACGAAATGATTGAAACTCAATATGAAAATATAAAGCAAAAAAATAAACGTGTAGTATATGGAAGTTTGATAAATGAATGTGAGAAAAGAGAAATTATAGTTCCAAGTTATACTACTTTTTTAAGTTATATAGATAAAAAGCCCATTTACGAACTAATTAATAGTAGAAAGGGTAAAAGAGCAGCATATAAATACGAGGAATGGTTTCTTGGTATAGAATCACCTAGACATGGTGATAGACCTTTTGAAATTTGTCATATAGATCATACAGAATTAGATATAGAGTTAGTATTATTGTCCGGTTCAGAAAAGGTTACGCATAGACCATATTTAACGGTTTTAATGGATGCCTATTCTAGAAAAGTACTAGCACATTATATTACTTTCGATGATCCTAGCTATAGATCAAATATGATGGTCATTCGTGAATGTGTAAGGAAATATAATAGATTACCTCAAAATTTAATTGTAGATGGAGGTAAAGATTTCAATAGTAAATATTTTGACTTTTTGTGTGCCAGGTTTATGATTACTAAACTTGTAAGACCACCAGCAGAACCTAAGTATGGAAGTGTTCTTGAACGACTTTTTGGAACAACAAATACTACACTTATCCATAACTTACAAGGGAACACTCAACTTACAAAGGAAGTTAGAATAGTTACAAAAGGAAATAATCCCAAAAATTTAGCAATATGGAGTTTAGAAGATTTAAATGAAGCATTTTATCAATGGTTAGATAATGTATATGAACAGTCGACACACTTAACATTAGGAGTTAGCCCATGTAAACAATTTGAAATTGGAATGGCAATAGGTGGTAAGAGGGAGTTTAAATATATACCTTATAATGAAGAATTTAAAATTGCGACTTTACCTGATACCCCTTATGTTGAGCATAAAGTTCAACCAGGTAGAGGAATTGTATTTTTAAATGTGTGGTATTGGCATAGCGATTTTAAAAGTCCTAAAGTAGAGAATACAAAAGTACCTGTAAGATATGATCCATTTAACATAGGGATAGTATATACTTTTGTTAAAGGTAGATGGGTTCAGTGTATTTCGGAATATCACTCTTTATTAAAAGGAAAATCTGAGAAAGAATTGAAGATAATCACTGCAGAAATTAGGAAAAGAAATAAAAGTGCTAATAAGTCAAAAAATGTAAATGCTAGCCAGATTGCGGCATTTATTAATTTATTAGAAGAAAATGAAAAGCTAATGGATCAGAAATTAAAAGATAGTCAATCCGAAGAAGTCAGAGAAAGAATTAATTCTCCAAGTGATTTGGAAAATGAAAATCTGTCCAAAAAACATAATTTAATTGAAAATACACCTAATTCAGAGAAAAAGAAACCAGAACTTAATATGTTTGATATTCCAGAATTTGATTACTTTGAAGGCTAATATGAGGTATTAATTAATATGGTGGTTAATAACGAAAACATAAATGATCAATGGAAAGATATGACTGACAAGGAAAAAATCGATTATTATAATAATATAAAGATAATGCATCCAAAAATGATAAAAGTTATGAAAGAACTGAAGACTCAAATAAAAAATCCACCTGGGAACAATATGATTATGGTTATTGGACCTTCAGGTGTTGGAAAATCTACATTAAT
>NZ_JBALMS010000045.1:96460-96937 GCF_036962205.1 Bacillus sp. JJ664
AAGAAAAGTGTAATTCAACCGTTAATTGATGAATTAAATGATAATAAGTCAAAACTCCCTCTAATTTGTGTTGAAATAATTTCCCCAGATTCAGGAAAGTTTAACTGGAAAGACTTTTATATAAGAATACTTCAGTCGGCTGATGAACCGTTAATAAATAAAAAAGTTAATTATCAAACGCTTTTAGATAATCAACAAGGAAAAAAAAATAATTTCAATTTATCTGACGGTCCAGCAAATTTACGATTAGCAGTAGAAAATCTATTCATATATAGAAACCCTGAAGTGTTTATTATTGATGAAGCTCAACATTTTCTAAAAATGGCATCTGGTAAACGTTATATAGATCAATTAGACACTTTGAAGTCTTTGTATAATAAAACGAATGTTCCACTTGTACTAGTTGGAACATATGAACTCAGTGCATTTATGGATTTGAGTGGACAATTATCAAAGAGAACAAATAATATTGAATTT
>NZ_JBALMS010000046.1:0-10396 GCF_036962205.1 Bacillus sp. JJ664
TAAATATGAATATTTTATTAGTTTGTCCTACCTAAGTAGGGCTTTTTTAAAGTTGAAATCTATTATTTTAATATATCAAATTCTGGAGGAAGAAGTTTTGATTAACCTTACAAGATGCTTTTTTACATTTAGAATATTGAAAATAATAGTTTACTAATGTAAGATTAGGTAATAATCAGAAAATTCTGTTACGAAAGTGAGGCGTTTTGTATGGGTAAGAAAATTCCTGAACAATGGTGGAGCCAATTAAAGTTACCAGCCATTTCTGCTCCAATGTTTTTGGTGTCTGGACCTGAATTAGTTGAATCAGTTTGTATGAATGGTGTGATTGGGTCTTTCCCTGCACCTAATGCACGTCCAATTGAGCTGCTTGATCAATGGATGGGTAGTTTAAATGAGAATCTTGCTTTAGCGCGAGAGAAAGAACCAGAGCGTAAGATTGCACCTTGGGCGATAAATATGGTCGTGCACAGTTCATATAGTCGTTTGCAGGAGGAACTTGAACTGTTGAAAAAACATCAGCCTCAGCTTGTTATTACTTCCTTAGGGAGTCCAAAAGTTGTTGTTGATATTGTACATAGCTATGGTGGGCTTGTATTTTCTGATGTTAGCGATATGAAGTTTGCAAAAAAGGCAGCTGAGGCTGGCGTTGACGGTTTGATTCTAGTTTCTACAGGAGCGGGCGGTCATGCTGGAAATCTAAATGGATTTGCTTTTGTTGATAGTGTTCGTACGTTCTGGGATGGCATTATCGTGCTTGCAGGTGGAATTTCTACTGGGAAAAGCATTTTAGCTGCACAAGCTGCAGGTGCTGACTTAGCATACATGGGAACACGCTTTATCGTTGCTGAAGAAAGCTTGGCAAATGATGAGTACCGTCAAATGCTAGTAGATTCTACCCAAGACGATATCGTTCTGACAGATGCATTCTCTGGAGTAAAAGCAAATATGCTAATTCCGAGTATTGTAAAAGCCGGTCTTGATCCAGCCTTATTAAAAAAGAAAGATAAAGTTGAATTTGATAGCATGAAAAATGAAACGAGCGCAAAAGCCTGGAAAGAAATTTGGTCAGCAGGCCATGGGGTTGGTGCGATTACAAAAATCAGTTCAGCAGCTGATATTATTAGTGAGCTTGAAGTAGAATACAATGAAGCTGTTCAAAAGCTAAATGAACAGGCTGAAAAATTAAAGTCGACAGTTAATAAATAACACATAATTTGTAAGCGTTTTAGTAATTGATAAAAACACTTTGGAAACTTTTTTCTGAAGTGTTTTTCATGTTTTTCAAATTTGTAAAAAAATAGTCATCTTATGATCACAACTTCCATCATTTTCTTCTAGTTACATATGTTAATATTTTCACAAAATATAATCGGTAATATGAAGATAGGAGGATCTTATGAAAGAAAATACGAAAATGTGGTGGAGTATTGCATTTTTATTATTCGTGGTCAGTATTGGTGTTGTATTAAAGATGATGGACGTTCCGCCTTATGGGATTCAATTTATGAAGGATCTATTTAAATAAAAATGAACAAGAAAATTTAAAAAATAGGAATTATGATAATTGGACTTGAAATTAATTTATCTGTTACAAAAGTACGATTATGTTCAAATAGCCTACAAAACTTAATGGTGGAATATTTAAAAGGGAAAGTTGGATAAATAAAGATCTATCCTTATTTAAAATTAAGTAGATGTAATTTTTTATTCAATTTATTTAATGGGGAAGGCTATTATTTATGAAAAAACCGCCCAATCAGAGCGGTTTCTTCATTATTTCGTCAACCCAAACAACTTCGTCTGAGTTTCCTTTCCTGCGATTCCATCAACTTTTAATTTATATTTTTTTTGAAAATTTATCACAGCTTGTTTTGTTTTTGAATCGTAGATACCGTGAGTAGATCCGGTATAGAATCCGAGTTTCTTTAGTGCGTTTTGTAAATCTACTACGCTTTTTCCTTTTGAACCTTGTTGTAAGGTTGCATATACTTTTGGGGTAGGTAGGCTATAAAGCTTTGTTTGTACTTGTTTTCCTGCAATCCCATCAATCTGTAAATGGTATTTCTTTTGAAATGTTGTGACTGCATTTTTGGTTTTCGTATCATATAATCCGGTCACTGTCCCAAAGTAGAACCGATGTTTTTTGAGTGCGGTTTGTAATTTTTTTACACTTTCACCTTTAGAACCAATTTTTAGTATTGGATATGCAGTTGTAGCTTTGGCAGGTGGGGGAGGTGTGACTTTCTCGTCATGCGTTGTCATCCATCTTTTATAATTGCTCCAAATTGCTGTGTTTTCATCACCAAGTGACCAACTACCTGTGCCTTTTAAGTCATATTTATGAACCAAGTCTACTTTTGCCTTCAGTGAAGTTAGATTTTCATACCAAAATACATATGTCCCAGGTTGTAAAGTTCTACCATGTATAACTGGAAGCGTGTCACCACTTTTAATTGTGATTGTTGCTTTTGGTGATTGTTCTGTTTGATCGTATGAAACGACTCCTTTATATTTCGAAATGAGCGACTCTACTTGATTTACTCCTACACCATATCCACCTACAGCACTGCCATCCTTCCAATATCGGCCAAAAAATGGTACGCCGAGTACTATTTTGTCTTTTGATACACCTTGGTTTAACGCGTATTGAATTGATTTGTCGACCCAGTCTCTACTCGCTACTGGCCCAGTAGTACCACCCTCATAGTGTTCATCATAAGCCATGATGAACAAATAATCCGCATAATTAGCTAAAGCCTTATAGTCATAGGATCCATGCCATCCTTGTGTCCAGCCATAGGGATTTGCGGCAACGGCAACTGATACTTCTTTATCCTTTGGTAGTTTGTTTCGAAGTAGCTTTACTAAATCAGTGTAAGCTTCTCGATCATCATCGGTTACATTTTCTATATCAACATTAACGCCGTCTAAATTGTTTTTCATGATAAAACTGGCAATTTGACTGGATAAAACTTCACGGTTTGCTAAAGCAGTTCGTCCTAATTCTCGATCCCAATGATTACTTAGGAAAGGCACAACCTTCATGTTTCGTTTATGTACTTCACTCACTAATTTTTCACTAAACTGATTTGTAACATTAAGTGTCCCATCTTGATGAATATCAAAAAAGCTTGGAGCTACGAGATTTAAATTCCCTTTCGTCTGATCAATTTGAGAAAGATATGAGTCTGTGTTACCAAAGTATAAATAACTCATATTAAAATTTGCTGAATGTGCAGAGCTTTTCATTGGAAAAGACGCTAATATAAATGAACCAGCTACAATACTAATCGTTGCAGTTTTTATATGAGGGACGTTTTGCTGAATATATTCAATTGCTGACTTTTTTAAGCTAACAAACTTCTTTAGTGAGGTTGTTCCAAATTCACTTGAAAATTCTTCTAAAAAAGGTGATAAATGAACGATGATTGTTGTTTCACCATTCATCTCCTTTATTTCATATCTCTTAAACAATTCCAATTTCACTTCACCTACTTTTCAACTCAATCTTTTTTAGTATTTAAAAAAACAGGAAAATGTATCCAATCATTCTTGTTATTTCTATTAATTCGGAATAAGAATTTTATACTACAAAAATGAATTTAGTTTATTAGGTATAAAAGTATACATTTTGTATACGTGCCTTCATTTATCTATAAATTTATTAGAAATCTATATTATTTCTAATTTTATGTTGAAAAAAAAGAAAGAATTTTTCCTCATAAAAAGTCAAAAAAATGGTCTTAGATATATTTGCATCATTTTTTGTAGTTTTTAAGAGAATACTCATTTTTTACATGTCATCCATTCGTGAATAATGTCTAATATATCAGAAAAACATCTCAAGTATTTCAAAATGCGAACTTTTCTTGATAAAGAGATTTGGAGAATCATAGAAAAAACTAAAATTATGTCAGAAAAACATCAAACTTTGTCGGTAAAAATTTGTAATTTTATGTGAAATTCTACAAAATGAGTTTTTTTCTGCTATTTACGGGGGAAAATGGTCATGTTACTTTTTATGTAGTTAGGAAAATACACCTAACAATTGGATGAAACTGTTGAGAAGGGGGATTGTTTTAGTATTTCACTATAATTCAAAGGGGAGAAGCAAGTGAAAAAGAGAAAGAAATATCAAAGAAGTATGGCAGTAGGAGTTGCGACATTATTAACATTATCTAATGTTAGTATGGGACTTACTTCTGTTCATGCAGAGTCAGATGGGGATACTTCAAATTTTGAAGAGCCTAAAGCAGTTCCGCAGCAAAAAATCGATTTGGGTCAACATTTCGATGATAATGATAAAGTACGTGTAATTGTTGAGTTAGAAGGTGATCCAGCAATCGTTTTACCAACTAAACAAGGAAAACGATATAAGGATCTTCCTGCTTCACAAAAAGAACAATTACAATCAGCAGTACAAGGTGAACAAAATGAATTTTTATCTGATGCAAAGATAGAAGACATTGACTTTGATGTTGAAAACAAGGTAACAACAGTAATGAACGGTATTAGTGGTGAAGTAAAGTATGGAGAAATTGAGGAACTTGAAAAGCTACCAAACGTTGAATCTGTCAGTCTTGTAAATCAGTATCAAAGACCAACAGAAAAACCACAGATGATTTCTAGTAAAGACCTTGTTGAAACAATCCAAACATGGAATGCTGGATTTGATGGACGAGGAATGGTTGTAGGGGTTATCGATACTGGTATCGACTATACACACAAAGATATGAAACTGACAAATAATAGTCCTAAATTAACTAAAGAATCAGTGGATGCAGTTGTCGCAAAAGAAGGATTAAAAGGTAAGTTTTATACAAGTAAGGTTCCATATGGTTATAACTATGCTGATAAAAATAGTGAAGTTAGAGACCTAGGACCAGATGCATCAATGCACGGTATGCACGTTGCTGGTACAGTAGGTGCAAATGGTGATGAAACAGGAGATGGAATCAAAGGGGTCGCTCCTGAAGCACAGTTATTAGCACTTAAAGTATTCGGTAATGACCCTGCAATGCCTTCTACTTTCGGGGATATTTACATAAAAGCAATTGATGATGCGATTAAATTAGGTGCAGATGTTCTGAATATGAGTTTAGGATCAACTGCAGGTTTCGTAGATTCAAATAACTCAGAGCAAAGAGCGATTGACCGTGCAGTAAACAGTGGTGTTGTTATGTCCATTTCTGCAGGTAATAGCGCAAACTTTGGTAGTGGTGTTGATAAACCTTACGCGGAAAACCCAGATATTGGACTAGTTGGTTCACCTGGTTTATCAACTAATTCAATTTCGGTTGCCTCTTTAGAAAATAGTAAGATTACGTTAAAACAATTAACGATGAAGTTCGGTAATGAATCTCTTCCAATCGCATACAAAACTCAAGATTCTCCAGATTTTGTTGAAGTATTTGGCAAAACAAATGATCTAGATGTTGTGTATGTTGGTGATGGAAGTGCGGCTCAATACGTAGGTAAAAATGTAAAAGGAAAAGTTGTCTTTGCAGTAAGATCTGCAGCTGCTCCAAACTACGGTCAAATCCAACAGCAAGCAGAAGCAGCTGGGGCATCAGGCGTAATCGTTAGAGGAAACCCTGCCCATGGTGACTATGTAAGTATGGCTTTATTAAGTCCGAAAATTCCACTAGTTTCTTTAAGTCAAAGTGACGGTAATCTGTTACAAGAAAAAATTATCGCTGCTGGTGGAACTGCTAAAGTAAACTTCCCAGATAAACCAATGCAAGTAGCAAATACTGCAGCTGGTAGAATGTCGACGTTTACTTCTTGGGGGGTAACGCCTGATTTAGGTATTAAACCAGAAATTACTGCTCCAGGTGGTCAAATTTATTCTACACTTAATAACAATAAATATGGTGTTATGAGTGGTACATCAATGGCAGCTCCACACGTTGCTGGTGGTTCAGCTCTTGTGTTACAAAAAGTGCAACAATTATTCCCAACTCTAACAGGTGCGGAAAAAGTAAAACGCGCAAAACTTCTTCTAATGAATACAGCTAAACCTGTAACTGACCCAGACAACAATAATATCTACTATTCTCCTCGTCGCCAAGGTGCTGGATTAATGCAATTACATTCAGCAATCTCTACACCAATTTACGTTGTAAATAAAGGAACAAATGAAGGTAAGGTTGAATTAAAAGAAATTAATAACGATTCCTTCACAATGACATTAACAGCTACTAACTTTAGTAAAGAGGATGTAACGTATAATGTTGATGCTTCAGTGTTAACTGATGCGATTGCAAATGGCTATAATCAACTAAAAGAAAAAGTGATTTCTGACGCAAAAGTAACAGTTGCTACACCTAAAATTACTCTTTTAGCGGGTGAATCAGCTGATATTACTGTAAGAGTTGATTTAACAAATGCGAAAGCTGCATTAGAAGCATTAATGAAAAACGGTTATTTTGTAGAAGGTTTCATTAAATTAACAAATGATTCACAAGAAAATCCTTTCCCAGCAATTTCTGTACCGTTCGTAGGATTTAAAGGTGATTGGAACAAGGCTCCAGTATTAGATGGAATGATCTACGATGCAGACTCATTCTACGGATATGCTGGTATGGTTGATGAGTACGGTGAGTACTTAGGTTTCAATAAATTTAATGGTTATGACAAGAATTTAATTACAATTTCACCAAATGGTGATGGCTTGAATGAAGCAATCACACCAGTTCTTTCATTCTTACGTAATAGTAAATCAGTTGAATACAGCATTGTGAATCAAGCTGGAACAACATTAAGAAAAATTACAACAGATGGAGAACAGCGTAAAAACTATCTTGTTGCTTCTGCAGGAGCAGCATCACTGTACTCTTACAAAAAGATCACACAGTGGGATGGTTTAATTAATAACAAGAAAACGGCTGATGGTCTTTACTATTATCAAGTAAAAACACAAGTAGACTTAGCTGGTGAAACTCCGCAAATTGTAAAAATACCAGTTCGTGTTGATACAACTGCACCAACAGTTTCAAATGCGGCTTATAGCAGCAATACTGGATACTTATCATTTACAGCTAGTGATACTGCTTCTGGTAGCGGATTACAATTAGTTGAAGTTTATGTAGATGGCAAAAAATTAGGTGAAGTTAACCCAACAGGAAAAACAAACTTTAAAGTGAAGATTGGTAAAGTAAACGATGGATCTACAATTGAAGTAGTTGCTTATGACTATGGATACAACACTGGTGGTCAATCATTAACTGGTAAATGGGATAATACAATTCCATACATCATTACTGATTCTCCAGAAGCTCTAGGATACTATGATACTCGTGAAGTTCCATTATCTGGTTATGTAAGTGATGGTTCAGCAGTTGAGTACTTAAAAGTGAAAGGCGATAAGATCGAAGGTGGAGAAATCGACTTAGATCTTGAATATAACTCAACATTAAAAGAATATGAGTTTGCTACACAAATACCATTTATTGAAGATGGCGTTCATGAGATTTATTTTGAAGGTGAAGATTCAGTTGGTAACCACATTGAATTTAGACGTCAAATTATCGTTGATACTGAAGGACCGACAGTTGATGTAACTGGAGTTCCTGAAAATAACTACGTAACAGCTGACGGACAAGATCCTGAAGTAACAGTTACAGTAGCAGATAATTTTGATGAGCTTCGTTTACAAGTAAATGGAAGCGAAGAATTCAAAACAATATTTGATGAGCCATTTGAAAGAAGAGCTCTTACAAAAGAACAAAAAGTAACATTACATTTAGAGCCAGGTGAAAATAACTTTGAGTTCACAGCTACAGACTTAACTGGTCATGTAGTAACAAAAACAATTTGCATTTATAAAGGTGAAGCTGCCCCTGCTGCATTTGTTACGAACTTCTCAGCATCACCATCTCAAGATGTAAGTGCAAACCGCCCATATGAATTTACTGCAGAAGCTTCTACTTCAATTAAATGGAATGCAAAAGTAGTAGATCCAAATGGAAAAGAATTTGCCCTTGAAGGAGCAGAAGGTAAGACTTACAAATCTACATTCACTCCAGATGCTTTAGCACAAAATGGTTCTTACACATTAGTGTTAACTTCTGAAGATGGTACTCTATCAAAATCTCAAACATTTACAGTTGTAAACTTCCCAATCACTGTAAATAGCGTTTCTACAATTGATGGAGCTGGAAACAAAACATCTGCCTTCAATACTAGTGATACTGTAAGTGTGAAAGGTAACTTGAAGAACTTAGGACAAAATGCAGTAAGTCCTACAGTATTCGTTCAAGTAAAAGATGCTGAAGGAGCAGTCGTATACTTCAAACAAGTTGATCTGAATACATTGAAAAAAGGATCAATGAATAGATTTGGAGTAGATCTTGCACTGGATGGATTTGAAAAAGGATCTTATAAAGTAGAAGTATTTGTATGGGATCAAAATAATAGCCCATTAACAGAAAGCAATAGTCAACAAACATTTACAGTGAATTAAGTAAGTAGAGAAGTGGGAGGTGCGTCTTGCCTCCCTGACTTCCTACCAATTATGCAGGGAGTGAATACTTTGAAGAATAAATTATTGATGATTCTAACAACTTTTGTCTTAACAATTGGAATTGTTATACCAGTATTTGCATCAACAGTAACTGTGGATTTTAAAACAGATAAGGCGGCTTATTTAGCTAGCTCAACAGTTTCAGTAACAGGTAATGTTTTAAAAGATGGACAAGCAGGTAAAGGAACAAATCCATTATTACAATTGCTAAATCCGAGTGGACAAGTAATAGAAGTTAAGCAGTGGAATGATAGTGATATTGGTACAAACGGTGCAATTTCAACAAATATTAAATTAGCTTCAAATATTGCAAATGGTACATACACTCTTCGATTAACAGCAGGAGGAGAATCTAAAACAAATGAAATCACAGTTTCAGGTGGGGTAACTCAAACAGGATCTGTGACAATAGGATTTGATAAACCTGAATATTCACCAAGTGGATTGGTTCGTATAGATGGTAATGTGTTAGTTGATAGTAAACCTGCAAGTAAATCTGTAACTCTTAAAATTGTAAATGGTCAAACAGAAAAAATAATAAGTTCTAGATCAAACGCAGCGGGAGCATTTACAGCAACATATACACTTCCAGCAAATGCTTCAGGTACATATACAGTGACAGCTTCAATTGATGGTATGAATGCAAGTCAAACGAAAACATTTGTTATAAAAGCAAATCCAACAACACCAACAGATCCAGGTACACCACCACCAGGTCCAGTTGTACCGCCAACTGATCCAGAGCCACCAGCAACAGGCTTAGAAACACCAAAAGTGGATGCAGTTACATCTGAAAGTACAGTCATTTCAGGAAAAGCAAAAGCTGGTACTACTATAACAGTGACAGATAAGAAGGAATTCAATGTCACAACGACAGCTGATGCAAGTGGATCATTCTCTATTAATCTATCAAAGAAAATAAAAGAAGGAACAGTTTTATATGTAAAAGCAACAGATTCAAAAGGTGAAGTGAGTAATGAGGTAGCAATTGTTGTAGCAGACAAAACAGCTCCAAAAGCACCGACAGTATCAGCTTTAAAAGATTATGACAAAGTCATCACTGGTAAAGCAGAAGCTGGCTCAAGCATTACAATTACATCTGGTACAAAAGTAATCAAAACGGGGACAGCAGATAAAAATGGAAACTTTAAAATTTCTATTTCTGTTCAAAAAGCAAATACAATCCTGTTAATCACTTCAAAAGATAAAGCGGGTAATGTTAGTACTGTAACGAAGGTAAAAGTGCTTGATAAAACAGCACCAGGTGCACCAACAATCAATAAAGTTAAAGCATCATCTAAAACAGTTACTGGTAAAGCTGAAGCGGGTGCAACTGTCTACGTGAAAGTAGGTAAAAAAGTAATCGGAAGTGCCGTTGCAAACAGTAAAGGTAGCTACTCAGTTAAAATTAAAAATCAAAAAGCAGGAACAACACTTGTTATTTACGTAAAAGATAAAGCAGGAAATGTAGGGAAATCGAAATCAATTAAAGTGAGTAAGTAAGAAAAAGCTTGTGGATGTGATGATCCACAAGCTTTTTTATTTATTTCAAGCTTCGTAAAGTAAAAACCGATAATTCAGGTTGACTAAAAAATCTAACAGGTAGTCTTGTTGTGCCAATTCCCCGATTTACGTAAAGTTTCATTGGCTTTAAGCTTTTTTGAAGATCATAAAGCCCTTCTGTATATTTTGTGGCAAGTGGTGGTGTATAAATTGCTTTATGAAATGGTAGTTTCACTTGACCGCCATGACTATGTCCAGATAGCTGTAAATCAATCGGATATTCATATAGTCTATTAGCGATGTCTGGTTCGTGAACTAATAGTAATGAAAAAGCATTCTTGTTAATTTCATTAAATGCATTTTTAG